>DOMD01000051.1:11612-13283 GCA_003510525.1 Candidatus Omnitrophota bacterium | reverse complement strand
TTTCAAAATCACCCACCGAGCCGTTAAAATCAGCCGGTTTTCCTTCTTCCGGAAGAACCAAAACAGTTATGGGGATGTCCGCGGATTTTAGATTAAGCGGATAGGCCTGATATTGGCCAAAAAAATCCTCAAACATACCGGAACCAAAAAGATCATCAAAACCTGACGCTGATTGCCTTCTGGCTTGTTTTTTAATCAGCAGATTACATTCTAAATTAGCCGGCCCCAGGCGGAACTCTCCCGGTTTCAGGCCGAATATAGAAGTAATAAATTCAATAACCTGATAATTAACCCCGCCTAATGCCTCCTCATATTGCTTAGGCTTCTCCAGCGCTCCAAGTGAAAATCCTTCATGGCTCACTACGGGATACTGAATATCCTGAACCGCCAATTTATTGACATATAATTTTATGGATAAAGGAATAACCTCGTTCAGGTAGACCCTGTTTTTGGCGGCCTGGATTATCAGAAATACGCGGCTGTGTATATCCGGGGCATCCCCACCGCTTGAGGCATCCTGGCTATCAGCTTGAGCTTGAGCCTCCGCTACTTCAATGTTCAAAGAATTGGAGATATAAGAATTCCCCTTATAATCAAACTTAAAAGGCCCAATCTTATAAGTCCCTATCTTTAAAGGAATAAGATTATAGGTATGGGTTACGGAGCTGGTAACCTGGCCGTTAATTATGGACATCCGGGTTGAGGGGCCCAGATAACGATCTTGAAATCCCTCCATCTTAGGCAACTCCATCGCCGGAATATCCTGGGTCCCCTCAAAACTAAAATCNNAAATCAAATATCAAAATGACAAACCAAAATGTAAAATTTCTCAAAAGATTTTTGATTTTTAATCTTTTATTTTTGATATTTAATATTTGATATTTGATATTATTCACCCTACCAGTCCTTATCTACTTGCCGGGAATAACTTTTTTCTTTATCTTTGGCCTGGCTTCCCGGCATCGCCTGCTGGCTATAGCCCTCTAAAAGCATGCGGGCCTCGGCTTGCGACATCTCTTTTGAATCTTGCGCTCCTTGCGCCGGTTCTTCTTTCTGCCCGCTTTGCTGCTGCTTGCCACCTGCTTCTTCTTTCTCCTGACCTTCTTTTGCTTGAGGATCAGCTTTACTTTCGGCTTCCTTATTTTCCCGCGGAGCTTCGGACCGGCCTTCTTTACCATTCCGGGATTGGCTGCCGTTTTTATCTTCTTTCTTATCAGTAGACTTTTCTTCTTTGGCTTGTTGATCTTTTTGCGATTTCAGCTTATTCCGAATAGCCTTCAATTCTTCCTCTACTAATTCATGGTTAAACTTGGCATCCTCATCCTGGGAGTTTAAATCCAGCGCCCTTTTATAATAATCCAGCGCCTGACCCAGCAACTTCGCGCATGAGGCCGGGTCGGTATTTTCCCTAAGCTTGCCTAATTTATATTTAGAGTTCCCGATATTATAATTTGCCTGGGATTCCAATAACTTATCTTCACTCAAAAGGGCCTTTTCAAAATCACTGCTGGCTTTCTCAAAATCGCCCTTTTTAAAATAAACATCCCCCCTGTTAAAGTTAACTATCGGAGAATCCGGCTTATCCGCGATTGCCTGGTCATATAATTTTAAGGCCTGATCAAGCTTATTTTCTTTATATAATTTATTACCCTGGGAAACCGCCTGGTGAGC
>DOMD01000051.1:0-11524 GCA_003510525.1 Candidatus Omnitrophota bacterium | reverse complement strand
GCCAGGACAAGCGGAATCTGGAAACGCTCTTCATGATGCTTAATCAACCTGCTCTCCACTTCCCGTTTTTCCATTTTAGCTAATTTCTCCCGATAAATCAAATCCAATCCGAATTCCCTGGAGCTTGAGCGCACATAGCTTCCTCCGGTAGCCAGGGCGATTCTTTGCAGAAGAGCTTCATCAAGGCGGCTTTTTACCACATTGCCTTCTTTGTCTTTTAAGAATTCTTTTCGCGCGCCTTCCCCCGGAACCAGGATAAGTTCGCCTTCCTTAGTCCCGATACCGATAGTAAAAACAATAATCCCTTCTTTCTTGGCCTCCAGGGCCGCGCTTTGGGCATCGCCCTCATGGTCTTCGCCGTCGGTAATAATAATCAGGACTTTATATTTCTTTTGGCCTCCGGCATAACTTTTTATCGCCTCTTTTATCGCGCCCGAAACGGAAGTTCCGCCCCGGGCGATTGTCCCCGGGGAAACAGCCTCCAAAGAAAGCAAAAAGCCGCTGTAATCAACGGTCAGTGGGCATTGCAAAAAGGCATCTCCGGCAAAAGCAACCAGGCCGATTCTGTCCCCGTTTAACTGCCTAACCAAATCCCTCACTGCCAGCTTGGAGCGCTCTAACCTGTTCGGCTTGACATCTTCCGCCAGCATACTTTTTGAGGTATCCAGGGCGATAATAATCGCCAGGCCGTATCTTTTTGACTCCTCCCAATGAAAACCCCATTGCGGACGCATCAAAGCTAAAAGGCTAAAAATAATCCCGGCCAGAATTAAGGCTGCCTTTAACTTCTGTTTTTTTAAGTCAACCGAGGAAAGCAGTTCGGGCAAAAGCTCCTTTTGAATATGCTTCTCCAGGGTTTTTCCGCGGCCCCTAAAAGACCAAAGATAAAATACTATTACCGCGGCAATCAGCAAAAAAACATATAATATAAAAGGCTGGGCAAGCCCCGTTAGAAGCCTCTCACTGCTTTCAAATTTCTCTATAGCTTCTAACGGGGCAAGTCTCATTTACGGTATTTTTCTCAAAAAGGTATTGGATAAAATAATCTCGGCAAACAATAAAATTAATCCCGGAATCAAAAATGCCGGAAATAATTCTTTATATTCCTGATAACCCTTATCCTCAATAACGGTCTTTTCCAATCTATCTATTTCTTTATAGATCTGGCGCAGGCTCTCGGTATCGGTGGCCCGGAAATATTTCCCCTCGGTCTTGGCGGCAATCTCTTTTAAAACATCTTCATCAATATCCACATCCATCAACTGATACGCCGTATTGCCGAAGAAATCCTTGACCGGATAAGGAGCCGAGCCCTTGGTGCCGGCTCCGATGGTATAGACCTTAATCTTTAAGGCCTTAGCCGCGTCAGCGGCGGTAAGCGGCGAGATTCCTCCGGCATTATTGCGTCCGTCAGTAAGCAAGATGACTATCCTGGTTTTGACCTTGGTGTTTTTGAGGCTGTTTAACGCGCAAACCAATCCCAGGCCGATGGCGGTGCCGTCTTCAATCAGGCTGGTTTTAACCCTCTCTAAATTCTCCAAAAGCCAACCCTTATCCAACGTTAAAGGGCAAACCGTATAGGCTCCCCCGGCAAAGGCAATCAGGCCCAAACGATCACTGGCCCTTCCCCGGATGAAATCTTTAACTACTTCCCTGACTACTTCCAGCCGATTTTTCCTTAGTCCGCCGAGCTTAAAATCCTCAGCCAGCATACTGGTCGAGCAATCTATCGCCAGGACGATATCTATACCTTCGGATTGAATCTTGGAATCTGCCAGCGGAGACTGCGGCCGGGCCAAGGCAAATATAATCAGGATACAAGAGGCCAGCCTTAAGAAAAATAGATTTTTAGCTAACTTAAGCTTAAAAGAATCCGGCAAACCCTTTAATAGTCTCCCTGAGGTAAATTTTATTGCCGAGCGGGTATTCTTTTTTTGAGCGTAAAATATAGCCAATACCGCTAACGGTAATAACACCAATAATGAAGGATTACGCAGGAGCATTTATTTCTTCCCTAGTCTCTTCAACAAACCTTTTGGCTGATTCAAAGACTGCCTCTATTTCTTTTTCCGAAGGACTATACCGGGCAAACTTCACCAAGTCGCAGGATAGCAAAAAATCACTTAATAAATCCTTCCGCGGGAGGCTTAGCTCTTGGGCATCTTTGGCCTTGAGTAAGAATTCCTCGCTGGTCATTTCCGGAGCGCTAAGTTTAAACCTGTCTTCAATATAGTGCCGGATAATCCCGGATATCTCAATGTAATATTCCTTAATCTTTCCTTGAGCAATAAGACCCCTGGCTTTAAGTTCGTTGAGCTTTCGCAGAGCTATTTGGTGGGCAGGCGGTAATTCTGCCGGCCGGGCTGAATTCTTTTTCTTTTTCCGAAATATCACTATCCCGGACAGAATAAACAAAAGAATCAAAATCCCTAAGAGGACATAGCGCGCGCGGGAAGGAAAATCCAACGGTTCTTTGATCGGCCGCAATTCTCTCTTTACTCCCGGATTATCCAGGAGACTCTTAACCTCTATTTCTTTTTCTTCGGTCTCAAGGCGGCTCCAATCACTTTCTCCTTGGCGGCGGTATTTTACCAGGGCTTTGGGGATGGTTTGCTTTCCAATAGCATAGGTATCCAAAACATACCACTGGGTTATCTTTTGCTGTCCTAAGAAGACTTTTTTGCTTGAGCCGAAATCCTTAATGGCAAAATTTCCTAAATTACCGCCAAAATCCGGAAATTCAACTTCAATATTCTTTTTCGCGGATACAATTAAGGAATACCTAATCTTATCCCCGATAGTTACCCCTCCCCGCCTCCCCTTGTTAAGGGGAAGATTTCTTACCGAGGTTTTATCCAGTTCGGCCTTAACCAAAATTTCCGGACCCGGCCTACCCACTGGTTCAGCCCAGGAAACAAAAGAAATACTCAATAACCACACCGTAAAAATAGCTCTAAAAAACCCTTTCATTTGACTCACCTAAACAACCTTCTTTTTTCCCTGGCTCTGAAAAACTTAAACAAGCTTTTGGCATAGGGAATATCAGTGCGGATATCAATCGTATCCACGCCGCCGGATTGAAAAAACTTATTTCTCTCCTTAAATCTCTTTTGAGAGTTTAGCGCGTATTCCCGGCGCAGGCGGGAATCCGAGGTATCCAGCATAAAACTCTCTCCGGTCTCAGAATCCTCCAAACTGATTATACCCACATCCGGCAGGCTTAATTCCCAGGGGTCGGTTACGGTTACGGCAATAATATCGTGGCGTTTGTTGCTGACTGAAAGCATTTTCTTAAAATCCCCGGAATAAAAATCCGAAACCACAAAGGTAATTGTCTTGCGCCGGGAGACCTTATTCAGATATTCTAAGGCAATGTTGATATCCGTGCCCTGACCTTCAGGTTTAAAATAAAGCGCCTCCCGGATAACCCTTAAGACATGGCGCAGGCCTTTGCGCGGAGGAATAAATTTTTCTATCCGGTCCGTAAAGGCGATAAAACCTACCCGGTCATTGTTACGGATTGCTGAAAAGGCCAAAACCGAACAAAACTCCGCGGCCAATTGCCGCTTAAGCTGTTTTGCCGTGCCAAAGAAACAAGAGGCCGACATATCCAAAACCAACATCACCGTCAATTCCCTCTCTTCAACGAATTTCTTGATGTAGGGATGACCCGTCCTGGCGGTAACATTCCAGTCTATAGAACGGATTTCGTCTCCCGGCTGATATTCCCTGACCTCCTCAAACTCCATACCCCGGCCCTTGAATACGCTCTGGTATTGTCCGGCAAAAACATCATTAACCATCCGGGAGGTAGTTATCTGGATACGCCGGATATTTTTTAGGACTTCTTTAGGTATCATTTTTTTAGCCGAGGTAGGGGCGGTTCGCGAACCGCCCCTACGGGACTTCTATTTCACTAAAGATTTTCTGGATGATATCATCGGAGGTCTTTTCCTCGGCCTCGGCCTCATAGCTGACAATCACCCGGTGGCGTAAAATATCCGGGCCGATTGATTTTATGTCCTGGGGACTGACATAGCCCCGGCCCTGGGTAAAGGCGTAGGCCTTGGCGGCAACAGCAAGGTAAATAGTGGCCCGGGGAGAGGCGCCATATTGAATAAGGCCGGAGAGTTCATCTAACTTATATTTCTTGGGGTCCCGGGTGGCAAAAACAATATCTAAGATATATTTCTCTAATTTTTCATCCAAATAGATTTCATCTACCACCGCCCTGGCCCTGAAGATATCCTTGGGCTCAACCACGGCCGCGGCCTGAATTTTCTTATCGGTAAAACCCATGGTTTTGAGAATCCTTGACTCTTCTTCAATGGTGGGATAAGTTACGTTTAATTTAAGCATAAAACGGTCAAGTTGGGCCTCAGGCAAAGGATAGGTCCCTTCCTGTTCTATAGGATTCTGGGTAGCTATAACTAAAAACGGCTCATCCAATTTAAAGGTATTTTCTCCGATAGTAACCTGCCTCTCCTGCATCGCTTCTAAAAGCGCGCTCTGCACTTTTGCCGGGGCGCGGTTTATCTCATCAGCCAGGATAATGTTGGCGAATATCGGCCCCTTCTTAGTAGTGAATACCCCTTCTTTGGGATTATAAATCAGAGTCCCCACCAAATCCGCGGGCAGAAGGTCAGGAGTAAATTGTATCCTCTGGAATTTGGTATTTATCGCCTGGGATAAGGTTTTTATGGAAAGGGTCTTAGCCAAACCCGGCACGCCCTCAACCAGAATGTGGCCATTGGCCAGAATCCCCACCAAAAGCCTGTTTAACAGGTAATCCTGGCCCACGATTACCTTGCGCATTTCCTGAATCAAGGCGGCGGTAAAAGCGCTCTCCTTGGCCACCTTTTCATTTATAACCGTAAGTCCGGTATTCATTTTACCTCCTCTTTAACCGCTAAAGCGCAAAATAAAAATTAAAAAATAATCCTTACACCGCAAAAAACGCGGAAAATGGATAAAAAACTTTCCGGTCAACAAGCTGATTTCGTGCCTTTACGGTATCCGTTATTTTTAACATATTTCGCGCTTTCGTGTTTAAAAAAATAACCGAAAAATAAAAACCGAAACATGAATAACTTTTGCTTCTGTTTTAGATTTTCCGGTTTTTAGTTTTTTGGTTCTCTGCTAATTAGATATTCCAAATTAGGCGCTTATATTCATCCAGCATCCTATAGGTATTAAAATGGGCTCCCGCGCTAATACAGTTTATCATCAAGTCTATCCACTGTGAATGAATATCCACCTTGCCTTTATTATTGGTCTTATAATAAAGCTTAATCATTTCGCCTAAGGCAAGATATAGCTCCCGGGAATCATCCGCCAGACGCAGGTCATACTCGTTGGCAGGCTTTCCCTCCGGGGCCCGGTAGCCGAAAATCTTTCCGATGTTTTTATCCTCAGCCTCAACCACCCAGCCGTCAAGGGTGCTTACCTGCACTACCCCGTTAAGAATGGCCTTCATCCCGCTGGTGCCCGACGCCTCGAAAGGCGGCAAAGGATTATTCAGCCAGACATCCACGCTGGAAATCAACATCTTAGCCAGGGCTATGTCGTAATTTTCCAACATAATAATCTTTAGATGCTCATACACCCCGGTCAGGGTATCTATTTTATCCAGCATCTCATTTATATAGGTAAAACCGAGATTATCCTGGGGATGGGCTTTGCCGGCAAAGATTATCTGTATCGGGCCGTATTTTTTGGCCATCTCCAGCAATTTTTTCACATCCTGAAGTATCAGGCTTGGCCGTTTATAGGCGGCTACCCTCCTGGCCCAGCAGACGGTAAAAATATCCCGGCCCAGGCCCCATTTATCCAGGAAAGAACAGAACTCCCCCTTGTTATCCTGATGCGCCTGCCAGAGATCCTGGCGGAAATTTTTGTCATCCTTTAAATTTTGGGCATTCTCCAGAACAAAGGGATTAGACTTAATCTCTTTAAAGGCCGCGGGATATTTTTCATACAAGGCCTTAAACCTGTCCGAAATCCAGGTATGGGTATGCACCCCGTTGGTTACGTATTGTATCCTTTCCTTGTAAGCCGGAAACTGAAGATGCATCACATCCCGATGCTTCCTGGCTACGGCATTAATAGCCGAAGAGACATTCATCGCCAGCAAGGTAAGATTTATCAAATCCCCGTCTTCCCGGCCGAATTCCCGGACAATCTCAAAATCATCTTTTTTCAGAATATTACTTAAATCTCCGCTGTTGAACTTATCATGGCCGGCCTCAACCGGGGTATGACAGGTATAGGCAAAATGTTTCTTGAGTTCCTGAATTTCATTTTTAGCCAGCCCTCTGGCCTTCTCCACAAAGGCGAATACCGCGTGGCCTTCGTTTAAATGAAATTTATCAATAGTATAACCCAATTCTTTAAGAGCGGCCGCCCCACCCATCCCTAAAATTATCCTCTGTATCGCCTTGATCCAACCATTGTCACTGCGGTAGAGCTGATCGGTAAGATGGCGGTTATTTTCATTGTTCGGCTCGATATTAGAATCAAGCAGGATTAGCGGCAGGGCGTAATCCTGATTATAGCTGTAGACATAATACTTCCATAAACGCAGATGTATTTCTTCGGATTTTAAAGAAATCTTTACCCTGTTTTTTAGAGGGATAAGCCCGGGATAAGAGGATACATCCCAGTGTATCCTTTCCGGCATCTGGCCGTATTTAAACCAAAACTTCTGCCGGAAATAACCGGTATTCCAAAGCATGCCGATTCCTACCGCGGGAAGTTTATAATCAGCCATGGTCTTGATGGTGTCCCCGGCCAAAACCCCTAATCCGCCGCTATAAATAGGCAGATCCATCAGGCGGTCTATCTTTACCCCGAAGAAATAATCCGCCAGCCGGTAATTGGAAAAAACTTCCTGCTCCTGGTTTCGGTTATTCGCGCTCACCGGACGCGCCGCGCTGAATTTATTATAGAAGCTGGTGGCCAGGCCGTATTCCATGGAGAAATAGGCGATGGGCCGCTCGGCCTTTTGGCGCAGGCGTTTTTCGCCTTCTATAATACAACTGACGGGCTGGCCAAAATACCTGCCGCCTGAGATATCTTTGCTGTAAATGTCATCATAATTCTCGACATCCACTAATGACAAAAATTCAGAAGTCGCGTTATCTTTTTCCATTACCGGCCTTTCTCTATGATTACCGTAGGTATAAGTCCAGGAAACAAAGAATAAAGCATTATACCATTATTTTTAAAAAATTAAAGACTGCCGCGATGTAATTTTGCCTCAACCGCCGCCAAGACATCCTCTACGCTGATGCCATCCATACATTCACCCGGCTGAAATTCTTTTTTACACACCGCTATCCTGCTCCCGGGATAACACGGCATACACCCTAAGGCTGATTTGGAAACAATCATACTCTCGCGGTGAAAATATGGATAAATATATTCCGGGGAAGTTGCCCCATACAGGCCTATCGCCTCTACCCCCATACAGCTTGCCAAATGTAAGAGGCTGGAATCCGGGGCAATAAAGAGGTTACAACGTTTAAGTATGGCCATTGCCTGCTTAAGGCTGGTTTTATCAATCGCGCCAATTATATCCGAAGACATATTCTTAAGAACCTCGCGCCCGAAAGAATCATCACCGCTCTTTCCCAAAGCAATCAACTTAGCGCTGTATCGGGATCTTAGAATTTTCGCTAATTCATTCCATCTTTCAATGGGCCAGCTTTTTAGTGACCAGGCGGCAACAGGTAAAATGCCGATAAGGATATCCTCCGGGCCTACGGACCGCTCTTTCAGGAAATCACCGGCAAAACTTTTCTCCTGTTCGCTAAAATTAAAATGGAACCTGGCCTGATTAGACGATACGCCTTTCGCCTTTAAAAACTCTAAATAGATATCCGCGATATGTTTTTTTACTTCGCAGGGGCGCCTTCCCAGGTATTCGCGCACACTCCATACCCGCGGTATCCCTAAGAACTTATACAGCAAGGTGCTGTTTAAGACCACGGCTAAATCAAATTTCTCTTTACGTAAGGCGCGAATAAGCCTCAAAGATCCGAATAGCCCCTTGTCCTTGGCATAGGTATCAAATAAAAGAATCCTACTTATGCCGGTATATCCCTGGAATATGTTCTGGGTGCGGCTTGAGGTAAGAATAGAAATCCTGGCTTGAGGAAACTGCTCATGCAGGGGTGCCGCCACAACGGCATTATAGCAGGCGTCCCCGATATTAGAGTGGCCGATTATGAGGATATTCTGAAACATTGGAGGAAAGGATAGACGTTTAAAGCGCCATTTTTTCGACGGATTTTATGGCTAAGTCTATCGCGGCAGAAACATCGTCAATGTGAAAAACACCCGTGGCTGAATGGATATAGCGTGAGGGGATACTCAAGACCCCGGTAGGCACGCCCTCCCGGTTCATATATATCATTGCCCCGTCGGTCATGCCGCCGTCAATCACATCTATCTGATATTTTATCTTATTGGCCCTGGCGGCCTCAATTAAGATATTCTTAACTTTTTCATTCACAATCATACCCCGGCCGCAGGCCTCAATCAGGGTTATGGCCACACCTTGGCCTAATTTTAACGCCGACTCTCTTTCTTGAATCTGGGGAGTATCTCCGGCCACGGTGGTATCCAGGGCAATAGCGAAATCCGGGTTAATTTTAAAAGAAGAAGTCCTGGCGCCCTTAAGCCCGACTTCTTCCTGGGCGGTAGCCACGGCATAAATCTCCGCCGGCGCCTTAATCTTCTCAAATATTTTAATCAGGGCGTAACAACCCACCCGGTCGTCCACCGCCTTGCCGTAATAAAGCTTACCGTTTAATACCCCGGAGTTCGGCTCAAAAATTACCGCGTCGCCAATCTCAATCTTTTTTTCCGCTTCCTCCCTGCCTGGACAGCCGATGTCAATAAACATATCCTCATATTTAAGCGGATGTTTTTTATCTTCTTCTTTTTGCAGATGCGGAGGCTTGGATCCGATTATGCCGATAACATCTCCTTTTTTAGCCTTAATGATAACCCTTTGAGCGGGTAATATCCGGTCATCAATCCCCCCAATCTTGATAAAACTTATAAATCCTTCCTTACTTATATGCTTAACCAGAAGCCCCACCTCATCCATATGGGCGGCGAGCATAATCTTCTTTTTGCCTTTGCCTTTTTTAGCAATAACATTACCGAAGCTATCAATATGAACATCATTAGAAACCTTCTTAAACTCATTGAACATCAACCTGGCAACTTCGCTTTCGTATCCGGGAATTCCGGCCGACTCAATTATCTTTTTCAACAGGCTGTCCATTTCAACCCTCTCTTCTTTCTACTTTTCGGTGGCTTCTTGCATAATCTCGGTCATCCGTTTGATGAAATCACCCGGCGCGTTAAGCTCTCCGTCAATAAATAAGGCCCCTTCATATAGCTGGTTTATGCATTTGTTTAAGATTGGGTTAGTCGTATCGGCTAAATAAATCCGCGAAAGATTACGAATAAGCGGATGCGTTATATTCACCTCAAGTATCCTTTTTTGCTTCTGAAAATCCTTATCCATCATCCGCATCATTCTCTCCATCTGCGGTTCAAGGCCGCTTTTACCCGAAACCAGGGTAACCGGAGAATCAACTAAACGCTTGGAAACCAGCACATCCTCTACTTTTCCTCCCAGGGCCGCCTTAAATAGAGAAATCAAAGACTTAGTCAGATTATCATCCGGCTTTTCGATTCTCTCCTCAGCCTTTAAATCAATATCTGATTTCTGGATAGAGACAATATGCTTTTTATCGTATTCCGGGATTGAAGGCACCACAAAGACATCCATCGGCTCGGTTAAAAAAAGCACCTCTATCTTATGCTTGTTAAAATATTCCAAATTAGGGTTTCTTTCCAGAATCTCCCTGTTCTCACCGGAAAGATAATAAATCTCCTTCTGGTCGGAGAGCATCCTCTGGACATATTCCTTAAAAGACACCAGTTCCCCCTTGGGCCTCAAGGAAGATTCAAACCTTAAGAGTTCGATTATCTTATCCTTGTTTTCAAAATCCGAATTTATCCCCACCTTTAACAGCGGGCCGAAATTCTTATAAAAAACAGCGTATTTTTCTTTATCGCTTTGCGCCCAGCTTTCTAAGAAAGAGAGTATCTTAGAGGTAATTACACTCTTTATTTTAAGCATTTCCGGGCTGGATTGGGTTACCTCCCGCGAAATATTTAAAGGCAAATCCGTAGTATCCACCACCCCTTTGACAAAACGCAGATATTCCGGAAGCAATTCTTTGCAGTCATTCTGGATAAGTATCTTATTGGCGTAAAGGTGCAGGGATTTTTCATTATGCAGGCGCATCAGGTCTTGTGGCGCGGTCTTGGGGATAAAAACCAGAGCCTTAAAATTTACCACTCCCTCAATAGACATATGCAAATGCCCCAGGGGCCCTTCAAAATCATTGCTGACAAACTTGTAAAACTCATCCAGGTCCTGGTTTTTAAGCTCATCCGTCTTCTTGTGCCAAAGGGCGGTTACCTTGTTTACCTTTTCTCCGTTTAAAAGTATAGGGAAATCGGCAAAGTTAGAATACTTATTGATAATTTCTTTTATCCGGTAGTCCTGGGAAAATTCCTTGGCGCTCTCTTTGAACTTAAAAGAAATCTTGGTTCCCCGGTGCTTTCGATCAATTTCTTCGATGGTGAAATTCCCTTCTCCGCCGGACTTCCAGAGATAGCCTTTGGAAGAGCTGTCGGCGCCGCGGGTTTCTACCGATACCTCATCAGCAACCATAAACACGGAATAAAAACCCACGCCAAACTGCCCGATCAAATTCCCCTCAAAGGCAGCCTTTTGCTCTTTTACCCGGCGTAAAAACTCTAATGTTCCGGATGAGGCAATAGTCCCGATATTATTAATCAGCTCCTCTTTAGTCATTCCGATTCCAAAGTCTTCTATGGAAAACTTATCTTTCTTGGAGTCAACCTCAATCCTGATTTCTAAATCGGCATCCGGATCAACAATATCCTTATCAGTCAGCTTCCTGAAACGCGCCTTATTCAGGGCATCCGAAGAATTAGAGATAAGCTCGCGTAAAAAAACCTCCGGGTGATTATACAAAGAATGCACGATAATATTCAAAAGCTGTTTCATTTCCGCCTTAAATTCAAATGTTTCCATGTCAGTCAATCCTCCTGTTATTTTTTACGCTTAGTGAGGCCGGACTATATTTTGTCCGGCGCCTCAAAGATTATTTCATTGCTTAATATGTATGGCCCAGGCAAGAGGTTCTTTCTTGGGAAGTTTCGGCAAGGCCGCTCCTATATCCGATCGAGGAATGACATACCCATTGGCTCTCTCAGGATTCACAAAAACACCGCCGGCCTGATCATCGGAAATGACAGTTTCATAGCATTGCCGCACTCGCATAGGCTGAAAACTGCTTCCGGAAGGAATAAAAGAAATATCGGTATAAATAACCAGCGCCGAAATATCCCCACCCTCAAGCTGGACCGGCTTATAGGTATATACGGTTTTTGTGTTTGAGGCAGACAC
>DOMD01000212.1 GCA_003510525.1 Candidatus Omnitrophota bacterium | reverse complement strand
AAACAACCCGGCATACGTATCTTCATCATAGCCATTATTCCCTGGAAAAGAAACAGAGACAGAGACAACGGGTTCTTGATTGCCGCGCGAAAGATTAACGGCGCCATCACAATCATCTTTTATCTCATCCAGGTCAAATACCCATACCGGGCCAGTGCCGTTTGCCGTAATTGTTTTTAATCCTATCATGCGCGCTTTCGCGGCTATCCGCAGCAATATCCACGTGCACATGTAAGGCCATTCCCATTCGGGATTAACCTTTAATTCATACACAAAGATAGTCTGCCTGCAGACAAGTTCAATATTAGATTCATTCACCTGGATAAACATACTGGTTGCGTTTCTATGCCCGCCAGCTACCGGGCTGCTTATAGCGCGAGACGGCTCTTGCGGATAACTGGCGATTATTCTTTCCACTCTCCGCTTAATCAGCCCTCTTATTTTTGCTTCATTTTGATAATACGGTTGATACATTTCCTCTAATGCGACGTAATAACGCCGAAGCTTTTTCCATATCTCGAAAGTGAATTTGCGTTCGCTAAATTTATCGTCAATGATCGTTAACTGCGCTATGGACGCCTCCAAGCTTTTCATATCTCCGATTATCTTATTAAGCGTAACCGCCCTGACAAAAGGCTTGCGGTAAATCCTCATAACTTCATTGCTATCTGTATGGATATAAGTATAGATCGCATTTATATAGTTACAGATAGCATTACATTCATTTATGTAATGCCTGTATTTAACTTCCACCAAATCCTCAAATTTAATTTCACGCACATATTTATTAAGTATTTCTATAGCCTCTTTGGCGCCGTAATAGTTACCGTCCGGGTCATAGGCAAACCCCAAACCGTCGTATTTAAGGACATTCTCGGGAGAAATCATTGATACCCTTGTGTCAAAAATATGAAAATATACTGTTATGCCATTTTTAATCCTAACCGTAACCGGAAACGCGGAAAAATTATTACGCGCTAAGCTTGTTCCGGATCTTTCTGTAGTATAACAATTCTCGACAATGCTCAAACCGCTTTCCCTCGCCAATATAATGAAAGCATTGATTATCTTCCAATACGGTAAATCCATATTTTTCAATGTATATGCCTGATACGCCCAGTCGTTAAAATAAAAGGTCAAGTCAAAGTCCTTAATCTTTGCCCAGCTTTTATAGAGCATGCCGCCCCTGGGGTAAATTATAGCATCCTCAAAAGGCCCCGCGCCTAACTCATCGCTTAAAGCCGCCTTAAACGCCTCAAGCCAGAGCATTACCATATTGGGGTTTTTCCAGGGAACAGCTTTATCTAAATGAAATAACGCGGGGTCAAAATTAAACTTCTCAAGCTCAAAGGCATTACGATGAAGAGGAAGTGCAGCAACAGAAGGAGAGGAACTAAAATAGTCAGCGGCGGATACATCAGGCTCCGCCTTTAGGCTTGGCGCGAGGGTTACCGCCGGCNNTTTTTAGCGCGGTAACGAAATTATCAACATTTTCTGAAGAATGGGCTTTGCGGTTAAGGCGTAGGAGATCAAGAATAGCCTTGTTTTTGGGGGTTTCTAAGAGGATATCTCCGCTGAAAAATACTTTTTGGAAAAGTAAATACAGGAAGATTGAGTCTTTGCTGTGTCTGGCCGGAGGACCCTGGCTGGGCGAAGTTAACACAATCAGCCTTTCCCTGCCGATAAATATCTCCCCTAAGCGCGGAAAAGTAAGTTCTCCGATTTTATAATCACCGCTTCCCGGCTGGTCAAACGGGGCGATTGTTATATCCGGCGGCAATTTATTCTCCAGGACCAAGTGATAATATCCGGTTAATTTCTCATAATACTCCTTATTTACTTCATCCTCCGGGAATATATTACCCGTAACTTCTTTTATGGCCGGATGGGCTATAACTTTAATTGACGGATTTTCCTTAAGAAAATATCCTAATGCCCCGACATGCTCAGGATGTCCGTGGGTAAAAATAATTTTGTCTATGCCTTTGGCGGTTATACCCAAGACATTTACTAACGTTTCTTTAAGTTTTTCAAAATAAAAGCCTACGCCGGTATCAATTAAGATATTCTTTTGAGCGCTGGCAAAGCCATAAGAAATAAGATAGACATTAACCCCGAAAGGCAGTTGGATTTGACGAATACTGTAATCGGCTCCCGGTAAAGATATTTCCACAATTACCGCGTCTTTATGCCGCGCGTCTTTAATCGCTTTTTTAAGCCGCTTTACGCTATCTGCTGTTTTTTTATTATCTTGAGCGGGATTACTGATATCATTTTCAAACTCACCCGGCTTTTCGGAAAGCAAGGGAGGCAAATGCTGAATATCATTATTAAGCGAACTGCTTGTCTCTGTTGTTCGGGGCTCTTTAAGCTGAGTGATAATTTTCTGGATATATTCAATTTCCTTTTGGGCTTTTCGGGCGAAGATCTCCTGCTCGGGGCGGCCGAAATAATGCAGACCGCTTATAACTTTTAACGCGGCCGGATCATTAATCCTCGCAAACACTTCTAACGCTTTTTGATAAGCGGATATGTCGCGATGAATCAGTCCTTTAAATTTATACAATTCACCAATGGCAAAATACGCGGTGAAAGGAATAATCTGATAATAAGGAAGCACCGCCATATAATCATCGCGCGCTCTCTCAAATGAAATATTGGAAGCTTCCCGGTTGCCTAAAATTTCATAATCCATCGCGCAATAAATATTGCCTCCGGCTAAAGAAAAATAGCAATCTTGTAATGACGGAGTAATGCCCTGCTGCATTTCCTGGCGCAAGAGCCGCGTCCGGTAGGCGAAAAGGACAGATTTGGTCGCTCCGGCGGCGGTATCAATATCTTCAATTTCAAATGAAAATGTTCTCTTTATTTCCGGATACAACAGCATATCCAGGGCCGGACTGTTTAAATCAAAGATGTAAAATAATTCTTTTATGTTTATCCAATAACCGCCGTTACTCTTAAGCTTTCGGAGGCGGAAGTTTAGTATCGAACCGATATCTTCAGCCTCCAGCCCTAATCCCGACAAATCCTCTTCAGATCCTTTATTGACAATATGCTCTATTTCTTTTAACCGGGTGAAATAGGCTATCATTTTGGAAGGCTTCTCCTTATACATCAATGTTTCAAAAATAAAATTGAACCAGGCATCGTTTTTTACGTTTTCATTTCTTAAGATATACTTCTCAAATACATTTTTGGCGGTAAGGCGTTTGTTTATGTCCCGCAGCTCCTGAGGTTGATCAATAAGGTGAAAATATCTTTCTATCGCCTTTTGAATATTAAACCTGTTTATTTGGCGCATAATACCCAGGCTCCGGGAGCCAAGCCTTAGAACATTATTCCAGTGTTTTTTGGCATCGGGGATATCGCCCCTGCGCAAGGCTGTTTCGGCATAAAATTCTTCAAGCCGTTTTTCCGTCCCGGAGGGACGTAAATTAAAATGGTCATAGGGGTAAGAGCGCGCTTTTTTAAGATGGCGGTGGAATTCATGTTCCTGGAACGCTGTTATAGATAACCAGGGCTTGGATATTAAATGTTCCATAGCCAGGATATACTCTTGAACAAATAACCGGGCGTTTTGGTCTAAACCGGCAACTGAACCGGTGGCCAGAGCCTCACCAATGGCATCTCTGGCCTTTTGGTATTCGCCGTATTTTAAATATTCCAACGCCAGCAGAGTCAAGATTTCCGCCAGTTTTCCTTTCAGCCTGGGGTCGCCTTCAAATTGTTTTCTTTTATTAAGATAAAAATGTATATCCGTTTCGTATACCACCTGGGGAATACGCATCTCTCCGGATAAACCAATCTTAAGAATATTTACCCGGGCATAGCCTTTTTCATCAGGCCGGGAAATTCCTTTAATCAGCTCATGTCCTTTTATGCCCCAGCCGGTTGCATCCAGATCATTAATAGGCACAATCACTACAAATCCGTCTTTGGCTTTAACCAAATGATATTCAGTAAAAATATCGTCCAAATAAGCGGTGAAATTATCCGGTTTATCGGGGTCGCTTTTTAAAATAAATCCGAATCCCCGCCAGGCATCGCGCTCTTGGTAGCTAAACTTTTCATTGTCCTGCGGTAAAAACCGCGCGTTCATTCTCCCGCCAAAGGCCTTCACCAATATAGCCATGGTCAAGCATTGAGCGCTGCGGCAAATACCCACGACCAAATGCGCCTTACCCTTAAGAACATCAATTACGCAGGTAAGGTCGTCTTTTACCAGAATAAGATTGCCGTTTTCATATCTCCCGTGGTGATATTCTAATTGTTCCTTAATTTTTTCATAAGCGCTCTCTTTAACGAATACCCCCGCCGCGCTAAGCTCTTCAATCAACACTCCACATTCTCCGTTAATCACCACAACAACCTTTAACTTTTCCGCCGGTGTTTTAAACGCCCTCGCCAGCTCATCAATGGTATCTTTTAACGGTAAACCAATATCCAAATAACAATCATTTATTTCCCGGGAAATCATTATCTTGACCGGCGCATCGGGACAATGCAAAAATCCCCCATTTTGCGCGTAAGCGGTAATTACCGCTGTTCCCTTGACCGCTCTATCAATAATCCCTTGCGGCCTATTGATATTATTTACTACTATATCGGCAATAAACTCACCCGGCTCTCCTTTAGCCTCCTTGATTGAGAAATAAAGCCTTCCCACTTGTTCGCCAATATAAAAATGGCCGTACTCAGCTACACCCACAATTAAGGCTTTCCATAATACTTGATTGTATTTCATTAACTGCCAGAAGCTTTGGGCCCATTGCGCGCGGTAGACATTAAACGGATGAGAACCTTTTTCTTCGCCTTTTCCTTCATAGCCCATAAGATATAACCCCGTCTGGGCGTCAATATGAATAAGCTCTTCCAGCCCTGATTCCAAAAGGCCTTTCTCTCGGGATACCTTTTCCCAGCTGATTACACACGGTGGAGGAATAATATTACTAAAAAGCGCTTCGGGAATTAATCTGGTAAATAATCCGCTATAGGTATCACGCGCGTAAGTATAGTCTAGATCTTTCAGCGCGCGCTTTAGGTTCGGCGCCTGGCCAAGCACCGGGCAAAGATAAATATTTTGATGCAGTGATAAAAGATAGAGGAAAAATGGCAAAAATTCTTCATTGTTCGCCGGTCCACCGGCAAGGGTAATTTTTCTTGATATGTTATCTTTTTTATATTTTGCCGCGGTCTCAACCACATTCTTTATTAAAGCGTGCATCCGGTATATATCGCCCTTTAAAATCCGTTCTAAATCCCCGAGACCGAACATAATATCGCCGTAATTAACGAAATATTCCGCGTTCCGGGCGCCTTCTTCATCTTCAATCATATAAGTCATCTTGATATTAAAAAGCTCAGTTAAATTAGCGTATATATCTTCTTTTTGCCCCTCACAGCGCTTATCGCGGAACAACTTTAGAACCAGCTTTATTTTTCCTTTCAAATCCGCGGGAATATCTCGCGCGTTAATAATTTTCTTCATCACAAATAATCCTAAATTCTCACCGGTGCCTTCCTTGATCTTGACGAATTTATCCTGGGGGAATTCTTCAATGAACTTATCAATAAATCCTTCGTCAATTAACTTCCTCTTTGTCTTTTCAACCAGATATCTTATGTCATACATATCATCTTTATTGGAAACATTTGGCCAGACCAGGCTGATATTCTGCTTGTCTGAACCGGCATACGCCTTCAAAATAGAGCGCGTGTTTGTTTCTGTAACCGCTATCCCCATTTCTGAACGCAGGGAAAAATCTAAATGCCATAGCCGGCCGGCAGAGGAAAATTCCCGGCGGTCTTTATCCGGAGAGCGGTCATACGGCCTGACCGCAAGCATCCCTTCGCCAATATTATCGGCCAGCCGGATAAGCATATCCGTGACATATTCTTCGCGAGGAAAGGTACCGGCCTTGACAAAATCCTTTCTTAAATAAAGCTGTTCCAGGGCCAAAATGCCGATGTCGGCGATGCCATATTTTCGCATCATACCAATAGCGTCTTCCATGCCCTCTTCAGTGGTGTATTTATCTCCCAGCTCAACAGAAATATTTACCGGCTTATTGTCTTTGGTCATAGCGGTGCCGGA
>DOMD01000040.1:3753-4011 GCA_003510525.1 Candidatus Omnitrophota bacterium | reverse complement strand
ATATTTTGCCGCGCCGCATACCTATAGTTTTGAGGCGGCGGCTAAGTTGTTTCAAATTGCTTATACCGGGGTCAGGACAGCGCGGGAATTCGCTGATACTTACTGCGGTGCTTTAGGAAAGAAAAAAACAATTATTATTGAGGTTGAGGCTGACCGCGATAAAAATTATAAGGCGGTGCAATCACTTCAAGGCGCGATACGGGATTGTGTGAGCGGGAGGCTTAAGAAATGAAGAATCAAAAGATTAAGTGGATAAAA
>DOMD01000040.1:0-3747 GCA_003510525.1 Candidatus Omnitrophota bacterium | reverse complement strand
TTAGACGACGCGCGTAATGATGAAAAAATCGGGGTAATTATTCTCACCGGCAAGGGAACCCGCGCTTTTTGTTCAGGCGGGGACCAAAAGATGCGCGGCGATGCCGGGTATAAGGACGGAAAAGGCGTCCAGCGGCTGAATGTGCTTGACTTTCAGCGCCAGATGAGGACCTGCCCCAAGCCGATTATTGCCATGGTTGCCGGTTATGCCATTGGCGGCGGAAATATCCTGGCCCTTATGGCAGACCTTACGATTGCCGCGGATAACGCCATTTTCGGCCAGACCGGGCCAAGGGTCGGCTCATTTGACGGCGGCTATGGTGCTTCTTATCTGGCGCGGGTGGTGGGGCAGAAGAAGGCCCGGGAAATCTGGTTTTTGTGTCGCAAGTATAACGCCCGGGAAGCGCTTCAAATGGGCTTAGTGAACAAGGTTGTAACCTTAAAAGACCTGGAAAAAGAAACTTTCAAGTGGTGTAAGGAGATTCTGGCGAATTCTCCGATTGCCCTACGCTGCCTTAAGGCAGCCTTAAACGCTGACTGCGATGGCCAGGCCGGCCTGCAGGAATTAGCCGGAAATGCCACCATGCTTTTTTATATGACCGAAGAAGGCCAGGAAGGCCGCGATGCCTTTGTGGAGAAAAGAAAACCCAACTTTTCGCGCTTCCCCAAACGGCCGTAAGATAGTTACAATATCCACATAATGAATAGTAGATTAAAAGCCTGGCAGATGGCTTCTCGGCCAAAGACCTTACCCGCGGCAGCGGCACCGGTGGTAATAGGCGCCGCGATGGCTTACGGTGACGGGGTGTTCCATTTATTGAGCGCGTCCTTATGCCTTGCCTGCGCGCTTTTGATTCAGATAGGGACGAATCTTGCCAACGACTATTTTGATTTTAAGAAAGGATCGGATACCGCGGGACGTATTGGCCCGACACGGGTAACCCAGGCAGGATTACTTAAGCCCCACGCAGTAAAGAAAGGTTTTATTTTTGTGTTCGCGCTTGCTATCGGGGTATCGTTGTATTTAGTGATACGAGGCGGCTTGCCTATTGTCATTATCGGTGTTCTTTCTATTGCCTCAGGAATCCTTTATACCGCGGGGCCAAAACCGCTGGGGTATATAGGCCTGGGTGAGCTTTTTGTTTTTATTTTCTTTGGGCCGGTTGCCGTGGCCGGGACTTATTATGCGCAATCACTCGCTTGGAATAACGCGGCAATGCTCGCGGGATTAGGAGCGGGCGCTCTTTCAGTCTCAATGCTTTGCGTCAATAATTACCGGGATATATCTACTGACGCCCTAACCGGCAAATCCACCCTGGCCGTGCGTTTTGGCAGGGGCTTCGCTCAGTGCGAATACATAGGCTCGATTCTTTTCGCGGCGGCAATCCCTGTTTACCTTTATCTTATCACCAAGGAGCATTTCAAGATAGTATTTGTCTCAAGCATAATCCTCATTGCCATTCCCAGTATTCAAGTCATTCTTACCAAAACCGACGGCCCTTCGCTTAACAAGGTGTTAGGCTTCACCGGAAAACTCCTGATTATTTACAGTATTCTTTTTTCCCTGGGTTGGATACTGTGAAAGTTACCTCCTTTAAAATCTATCGCTATGCCTTGCCCTTAAAATTTCCCATTGTAATTCGAGGCAGAAGCCAAATGCGTTTACGGGAAGGGATTATTCTTTCTTTGACCCTGGATAACCAATGGCAGGGATTTGGCGAGATTGCTCCTCTCCAAGGATTGGAGGGTGGAGAAATAGAAGAATGCCTCAATAATCTTAAGGAATTTGCTAAGGGTTTAACCGTTCAAGAATTTCCTGATGAATTAGACGGTTTGTTTCGTCAGATAGATTTATGTCCCCTTATTCCCGAAGCTCGTTTTGGCCTGGAAACAGCGCTTTATAGCGCGATAGCGCGTAAACTGCAAAAGCCGCTGTCTTATTTTTGGGGAAAATCTCCGAGTTCTGCCATTATGGTTAATGGACTGCTTCAAGAGGAAGAGCCTCTTGGCCAGGCGGTTAATGATTTACTTAGAAAAGGGTTTCAATCAATAAAAGTAAAGGCCATTGGTGCGGTAAAAAAAGATGTTGAGCGTGTCGGAGCGGTTTTGAAATTGTTGAATAATCGCGCGCGGATACATTTAGACGTGAATCAAAGATGGAGTTACGATGACGCCCTGTATTTCGCCAGCGTGATTGACCCTAAGCAGATTGAATATCTTGAAGAGCCTTTTCAGGATATAGAAAGGGCCTCTGAATTTTTTCGTAAAACAGGCATTGCGCTTGCCTTAGATGAATCGCTTCTTGGAGAAAAGGCGGCTACAATCCGCGAAGGGGTAAAGGCCTGGGTAGTAAAGCCTACGTTGCGGGGGGGCATAAGAAAGGCGCTGGCAATGGCGGGTGAGGCTAAGAAAAGCGGTATACAAATGGTGGTGAGCTCTTCGTTTGAATCCGGCATCGGATTATGTTCTCTTATTCATCTTACCGCGGCGATAAACGGTAATTGCCGGGCCGGGATAGATACCTCAAAATATTTTGAGAAAGATTTGTTAAAAGAGCCTTTTCTGATACAAGAAGGAAAAATGGCAGTGCCGAATAAACCTTTAAGCGAAGGCGACATCCGTTTTGAAAGCTTAAAAATATATGCAGATTCAGTGTCCGGTAAGAATAAACGCGCTTAAATATGGCGGGCGGGGCGCGATTATATCTGATAGCGAAACATTTACTTATAAAGCCTTTGACCGCGCCATAGACTATTGCGTCCAAAAACTCAAGCATATAGGCATTAAGGAAAAAGAGAGGGTTTGTATATCAGCCGCGGCAAATCCTGAATACATCATTACCTTATTTGCCTTGTGGCGCATGGGCGCGGTGGCCTGCCTTTTAAGCGATAGGCTTCCGCCGGAGGCGCTTGGTGAGCAAATAAAAAATGTTCGCGGAAAAATTCTTTTCGCTAGAGAACCTGAAGCGTATAAAAACCTTCCGGTTGACGTAATTTCTTTAGAAAGTATAGTTATAAAGAACGCGCCGCTAACTTTATCTAAAAGTGTCCCCTACGCGCTTAATCAACCGGCAACAATACTTTTTACCTCAGGCAGTCGCGCCCTACCCAAAGCTGTTCAGCATACCTTCGCCAACCATTATTACAGCGCGCTTGGCTCTGATGAAAATATTCCGGTCAAGTCTTCTGACCGCTGGCTTTTATCTCTGCCGCTTTATCATATATCGGGCTTGAGCATTCTATTTCGTTGTTTTTTAAAAGGCGCGGCAGTGGTTATTTCTAAAAATAAAAATGTCTGCTCAATAATTAATCAGCGCGGCATTACCCATGCTTCTTTGGTGGCTGTGCAGTTGCAGAGAGCCTTAGCGGCAAAAGGCGAACGCGGCGCGCTAAAGAAACTTAAGGCCCTGCTGGCGGGAGGAAGCGCTATACCGGAACAGCTCATAACCCAGGCCCGCGGGCAAAAATTGCCTCTGTATGTATCGTATGGGCTCACGGAAATGGCTTCTCAGGTGGCAACAACCGGAGCGCTTAATCATAAAGGCGCTTCNNCGCGGCAAGACGCTTTTCCAGGGCTATATTAAAAAGGGCGCGTTAAGGCCGGCAACTGATAAAGATGGCTGGTTTCATACCGGAGATATTGGCTATCTTAGGGAAGGAGGATTTTTGACAGTCCGGGGAAGGAAAGACGCCATGTTTATTTCAGGTGGAGAAAACATCTTTCCTGAAGAGATAGAATATTTTTTGCG
>DOMD01000159.1 GCA_003510525.1 Candidatus Omnitrophota bacterium | reverse complement strand
CCTTAATAACCCAGCGGGGGAAATCTGCCAGGGCAGACATATAAGTAGTTACCACTATCTTATGAATTATTGGTTCATTAACCGCATAGCCTATCTCAAAAAACACGCCCAGACGGTGTTTACCATTTGACACTTTTATATCTCCTTTTTGCTGCTTGGCGACAACGTCGGCCAAGAATATATGCATCAACTCATGGCGCAGGATAAGGCCTTTTAACGCGCCTTGATATTTCTCGGTAAAAAGCCTGGCATCAATACGCATTACCCGTTTTCCGTTTTCTGAAGGCGAAACCTCAGCAAACCCGCCATGCTCCAATTCTTCCGGATATACCGGCCTTAATTCTACTTTACCATCTTTAATAAGCTTCTTTATTGCTTTAATCGGCGTTTCAGAANNCTTCATCAGATAACTCAACGCTGTATTGGGCAGTATTATCCAAGAATTCATCTACGATGCTTGTAATTGTCTTGTGGTAGAGCCCCTGCAACCTATCGCCACTCTCAATTTCTTGCAAGAAATTATCTATAAACTGCTTTTGAAAGTCATCCTTATATTTTACATCGTAATTATCCAATAATTCACTTAGCGCTATTTCTTCTTCCTTTCCATTTATTGTTAACTTAATCTTAGCCTTACTCAAGTCTATATGAGAATTAGCATATATGGAGTATACCTTTCTGGCCCGTTCCTCAAAAGTGCCGAATTCCCCTTTTTGCCCGCCCTCTAAAGCAAACCACTGGCGGTATATCCAATACAAGGCATTGGCCAGACGCTTCTTTTGATGCGGGTCGGTAGTGCTATTATATTCGTTCTTTGCCTGGTTATAGGTAGAGATAATCATCCCCAGCGGAGAGTCTTGAATAGCTTGAATAAGGTTTTCTTTTACTCTTTGCTTATTTTCATCTTTAACTCCATTTTCCTTCAAAATAGCCTCCGCCAGTTCGTCTATATTCTTAGGAATTCCCAGAGTATCATCTGCCATAAAGTCTACGGTTTTGCCTTTTATTTCATCTTCATACGCTTTGAGCTGGGCGTTATAGGCATCCCTATTTTTTATTCTGAAAGAGTCAACTATATTTTCTATATTCTCCTCTTTCATTTCCTTAAGCGCAACCTGGCTTGCCTTAAGTAAACTGCTATCGCCACCATTTTTGGCCTTAGCCATTACTGCGGATAAAATCCTATACCCCAACTTACCGTTACTGGAATTTAACGAAGCCGCTTCTGTTCGCGCATCTTCAACCTTAGCTTCTTTAGCCCTTTGCGCCTGCCAATCTCTTACCCAGTTATCTTCATCATTAACACTGTTTTCAAACTCAATAGCCTGCAGGGTAAGATTGGCCTTTCTTCTATACCAGGGTTTCTTGAAATCTATTTCATAACTTACCTTGGGATTGCCCTGGCTGACGGCATCTACCTTATTTCCGTTTTTAACCGCATTTGCCGGGATGTACGACACATCGTTTTTGTCTTTATTTTTCACCTTTAGAATAAGTTCTGAGGCATCTTTGCGGTCAACAAATACCGAATCTTCATCAGAATTAGGATTGCGGATTTCAATGCTGGATACACGGCTCATAAAGGTTGCGCTTACCCATATCTCCTGATCTTTTGCCTCATTGCCGGCTAAAAGGGTCTTCTTAAAAGAATAAAGCTTTTGAGACTGCTTTTCATCTTTAAATTTTATATACTTCTCCATCACATCTCTATCTTTAGTGTCTGGTCCAAGCGCATCCACAAATTTCTGCATTTCTCCCTGATTATTCTCTTCTATAGTTTTACTTTCTATCAGGTATCTGGCCCGGTCAAAATCGTTCTGGTTGATTAAGGCCACCCTGCCTCCGGACCTTTCTTCCACCCGGATATTTCCATAGATAAAAACCCTTAACGCCTTCTTAGGATTGAATACAATATTTAATTTTCCCCCCACGCTTTTAACCTTGTTTTTACGGTTATGGCGCGCGGCATCCTGATTTTCCTGCGCCTTATCAGTCCTTTCATCCCGGACCATCTGCACGCTTCCAAGATGCCCTTCAGCGTATCCCAATTTCTCGGAGTTATATTTCTTAAGCTTCTCCGCCCGATTATAGGCATGGCCGACAACATTCCCTTTCTTAGCGGTGAAATCTATGACAATAAAATCTTCATAATCTAATTCCACCCAGCCTCTATCCGGGACCCAGTACGGCATCTTATAGTTAGTCTTATTTATCAGCTTTATCTTGCCAGCTTCAATTTCTACTATGGTTAACTTATCGTTAACATTAAACTCGCCNNTTAAAAAGTTTACCTGGGGAGGAATGATAATGGTGCCGTAACCCTTAAAGAAGGCCCGGCTATAGGCCTTTCTGGATTTCTCAAACTGCTTATAATTGTATTCCTGGTTGTTCCAGACCACCGCGGGTGAATCCGGGAACATTTTTGAGACATACGCCGACTCTATCAGGTCTAAGCGCCTTAAATCCTTGTTTCTCTGTTTCTTTAACTTTTTCCTTTCTGTTTTATCCTTGCCGGCGCCCTCAAGCTGATACTTATTAATAATCTCATCCCTTAGCCGATCGCCGCCA
>DOMD01000126.1 GCA_003510525.1 Candidatus Omnitrophota bacterium | reverse complement strand
AGGTATAATCCTTAAGATTTATACCTGATGATTATACCAGGAGAATAAATGACAGAAAAGACTAAATTGAAGGTGTTGGTAGTTGATGATGAGAAAGTTATCCGGGATTTTTTGAGCCGTTTTTTAAGCCTGCAATTGGCCCAGGTGAAGACCGCCGCTGACGGAGAAGCGGCCATAGAACTGGCCAAGACCGAGGAATTTGATTTGGTGTTTTTGGATATCCGGATGCCCAAGATGAACGGCCTGGAGACATTCGGAGAGTTGAAGAAAATAACTCCGGATTTGGCCTGCGTGTTTATGACCGGGTATGCCTCAGCCGAAGAGGATTTGATTAATAAGATTAAATATGAAGGGATTATGTGCGTGCGCAAGCCCTTTGAGAATTTAAATAAGATAAAAGAGATCGTGGAGAATGTCCTTAAGGAAGCCAGCCTGGCGCCGGATAAAAAAAATGATGACCCTAAGCAGAAAAGGGCCTATCAACGTTTAGATATAGCCTTAGCTGTGGATTACCGGATAAAGGGTAAGACCGGCGCTTTTAGCCATTGCCTGAGCAATAATATTTCCCTGGGAGGAATAAGGCTTTTAGCACCTGAAGAGCTTTCCGTGGGGACAAAATTGGATTTGGTTATCAAGAGCCAGGACAATAAAAATACCTGCGTGGTTCCCGGCGAGGTGGTCTGGGCGAGAAAATCCGAGAGCAAGGCCGGCCATTATGAAGCGGGAGTAAAATTCAGCGAAATAAATATCAATCAGCTATCCGGGCTGATGATGTCAATAGATGATAAATCATCTTAGTAGGGGCAGGTTCTGAACCTGCCCCTACTTGATTATTGATTTTGGTGTTTGGTGTTTAATATTATGGGGATACAGTATGGCTGATACAAAAATCAAGGTTCTGGTAGTTGACGATGAAAAGATTATCCGGGATTTTTTTGCCCGGCTTTTGTCCTTGCAGGGATTAGAGGTTATTGAGGCCGAAGACGGCTATAAGGCCTCAGAGCTGGCCAAGGGCAATAAGTTTGACCTTTATTTTATTGATGTGCGCATGCCCGGAATGGACGGACTGGAAACCTTTCGCCAGATACGCCAAATTCATCCTGAGGCCCTGGTGGTGATGATGACCGGTTATGCCTTGGATAATATTTTAGAACAGGCCCAAAAGGAAGGGGCATCCGGCTCTATCCGCAAACCCTTTGCCATAGGTGAAATAAAAGGTATTGTGGAAAAAGCCGCCCGGGAAAAGAATAAGGAAGCCGCGAATACTTTAGTTATTGATGATGATCAAGCGGTGCTTAATTTTTTCGGCAATTTCTTAAAGGTAAAGAATCAAAAATACAGCCTGATAAATAACGCCAAAGATGCCTTAGAGCTTATTCAAAGAGAAAAGTTTAATTTAGTCTTCTTGGATCTGGTGCTTAAAGACGCCGACGGTCTAGAATTGTATAAAAAGATTAAGGAAATCCTGCCCCAGGCGGAGATAGTGATAATCACCGGATACCACGATAAAGCCAAAGAAATTGAAGGTAAGGCCGATATCAGCGGCCTTCTTTACAAACCCTTTGAAATTGAGGGGATAATTAAGTATATTGAAAAAATAAAGCCGAAATGACCGAACTGGATAGTCTTAAAGAGGAAAACCAGCGCCTGCGCGATGAGCTCAACGACCGGATTTTTGAGCTGTCCATACTTTATGATATCTCTAACAGCATCAGCTATACCTTAAATTATGANNGACGGAGAAAAGGCCAGGATGATAATCCGCGCGGCCCATCCGGTAAAGAGGGATATCTTTGAGGAAGTTAAAAATAATGTGATCGGTTCTTTAAATTCGCTTCGGCCAAGAGCTATTTCCGGCCAGGAGATTGAGCTTGAGGTCAGGGGAGAGATTCTGGATGATAAGAGATGTGAAGGCGAACGGATAGTTTCTTCTTTTGACGTGCCTTTGTTTGTGCGTCAGGAGGCGGTGGGGATATTAAATGTGGCCGCGGTCAGGGACATCGCCTATTCGGATGAGGAGATAAAACTGCTTTACACCCTGGCCTCCCAGGCCTCCGCGGCTATTGAAAGACTGCAGGCGGTATTATCCGCGGAAAAGAGCAAGATGAAGGTGATGGTAGAGAGGATGTCTGAGGGGGTGGCGATGTTTGATGAGAAAGATGAGCTGGTGATTGCCAATTCCGCCTTTAATGAGATGACCGGAGGCGACTTGAGCCTGCTGGGTGAGCTGGATGAGATAAAGAAGCGCCGCAAACAGCCGAAGGTTCTGGATATTCATTTGGAAAAACCGTTTCCGCGGGTAATTAACAGCGAATCCGCCTGTATTGAGGATGATAATGGCCGGTATCTGGGGATAGTAATGCTCTTAAGGGATGTAAGCAAGGAGCGGGAGATTGAACAGATGAAGTCGGATTTTGTTTCGCTGGTTTCCCACGAACTGCGCACGCCTCTGGTGGCTATAAAAGGAGCGGCGGATAATCTCTTAGACGGCCTGGCTGGTGAGTTAAACGATATTCAGAAGGATTGTCTGGTTCTTTCCAAACGCAATATTGACCGCTTAAACCGGCTGATTTCCGACCTTCTGGATATATCCCGGATTGAGGCCGGAAAGATTCAACTTAACAAACAGCCGGCGGATGCCGCTTCTATAGTTAGGGACGTGTTGGGTTTATTTCAGGCCAGCGCGAAAGAGAAAAACATCGCTTTAGAGTCATTACTGCCTGAGGAGCTTCCTTTAGTTGCGATTGATTCGGATAAGATTAATCAGGTGCTTACCAATTTAGTGGGTAATGCCCTGAAGTTTACTCCCGCCCAGGGTAAAATAATCATCAAGGCCTTTCGCG
>DOMD01000148.1 GCA_003510525.1 Candidatus Omnitrophota bacterium | reverse complement strand
TGACAGGCTCTTTTTTAATCGGCCTATTATGGGGGATATCCGAAAAGGCGGTTTTTCATCCTAATTTGAGGATATTTCTTTTTACCGGGCTCTTGGGAGGCTTTACCACCTTTTCCGCCTATAACCTGGAGACCTTTAGCCTCTTGCGCGAAAGTAAACCAATACTGGCCTTGGCCAATATCGGTTTAAACAATATCCTGGGCATAGCTTTGGTTGTCCTTGGTTTCCTTGTTTCCAGATATTTCGTAAATATATTTTAAAACTGTAGGTACGTACGGAAAATTATGATGGGGGGCGTGCCCCGTTACTGATTTTCTGTAAGAAAATCAGTAACGGGGAGTGGCTCAGCTTGGCTAGAGCGTGTCGTTCGGGACGACAAGGCCGGCGGTTCAAATCCGCCCTCCCCGACTAAATTAGTTTCCGCCGAAGGCGATTTTCTTGAAAAATGGTAGATTCTAAGAGCAGTTTTAAGCGCGTTGAGGCGGCATATTCCGGNNAATTTACACAAGCTTTTAGGCCAGCTCAAGATGCATTTTAAGGACGATGTTGAGGATGCTCGGATAAGCTGGCAGGAGCCCACCGGAAAATTCAGTGAATTCCGGGTTGCTTTCTAATACACGAATGCGCTATGGAATTTTTTCCGATATTCATTCTAATGTAGAGGCTCTTGATGCCGCGCTTGAGGTTTATAAAAAAGAGGGAATTGAGCGCTACCTTTGTTTGGGCGATATTGTAAGCTACGGCCCTGATCCTTCCCAATGCATCCAAATAGTCAGAGAGCTGAAGGCGAAAGTCATTGCCGGCAATCATGAATGGGGAGTCTGCGCTAAATCCAAATTAGAGGATTTTACCGATATTGCTCAAGAGGCTCTCATCTGGACAAAAGATGCCCTAAAAGAACAAGAGCTGGATTTCTTAGGCGCCCTGCCTTTAGTGTATGAAGAAGAAAACTTTATTTTAGTCCATGGCAGCCTGGATAGTCCGGCGGATTTCTATTATCTTAATGATATGAAAGACGCGGATATGAGTTTGGCGGCCTTAAAAAAACAGGTTTGTTTTGTGGGGCATACCCATCGGCCCGGGGTTTTTGTGGAAAGAGATGAGGATCTATTTTTTAAGCCTTTAAAGGTCCTGGAGCTGGAGGACAATAAAAGATATATCGTCAATGTGGGCAGTATCGGCCAACCTAGGGATAGGGATTGCCGGGCCTGCGTAGTGATTTACGATACTGATACCAGAACTATTGAGTTGAAAAGGGTGGAATATGACTTTAGGCGGACCCAGGAAAAAATTCTTAAATCCGGCCTGCCTGAATCTTTAGCCTGGCGTTTAGCCGAGGGAAGGTAGCCAAGAAGAATTGTTACCACAAATCGCGCTTGGGAAATGGGTATAGATAAAGCTAAGGCCGAGATTAAGAAACTGAGGGAAGAGATACGTCATCACGATTATTGCTATTATGTGTTATCTCAACCTGAGGTTTCGGATAGGGAATACGACGGGCTTATGCTCAGGCTTAAAAGGCTGGAAGAGGAATTTCCTGTCTTGATTACTCTTGATTCTCCCACCCAAAGAGTTAGCGGCGGAGTCCAGGAGGGCTTTAAGACCGTCCGGCACCGGCAGAAGATGTTATCCTTAGATAATGTGTATTCTTTCCCGGAGCTTAAAGACTGGGCCCAGCGGGTGCGTAAAGGGTTAAGTCCTGATGAGGCGGTGGAATATGCGGTAGAGCCGAAGATTGACGGCTTAAGCGCCAATCTGACGTATCAGGACGGCGTGTTGACTGTGGGCTCAACCAGAGGTGACGGCGAAACCGGCGAAGATGTAACGGTCAATTTACGGACTATCCGGGCTGTTCCTTTAAGGTTAAAAAGCGATAATCCTCCCCAGCTTATTGAGATTCGGGGCGAGGTGTATTTAGGGATTGAGGATTTTAACCAGTTAAATAAAGAGCGCCAAAAACAGGGCGAAGTCCTATTCGCTAATCCCCGTAATGCCGCCAGCGGCTCGCTCAAACTATTGGATGCCCGAATCACCGCCGGGCGCAAGCTTAATTTCTTTGCCCATTCCTTGGGGGAGGTGGATGGCGCGAACTTTCTTAGCCACTGGGAATTTTTAACGGCTATGAAAAAAAACGGCCTGCGGGTTAATCCGGAGAATAAGCTCTGTAAGAATTTAAATCAGGTTTTTAAATTCTGCGCTCTTTGGGAAAAGACTCGTAGAAAGTTAGGTTATCAGATAGACGGGGTAGTGGTCAAGGTGAATTCCTTAAAACAACAGGATAGGCTAGGCGCCACCTTGAAGAGTCCGCGCTGGGCAACGGCTTATAAATTCCCGGCTCATCAGGTCACTACCCGGCTTAAAGACATTATTGTTTCAGTGGGTAGAACCGGAGTGATCACTCCGGTGGCGGATTTAGAGCCGGTTGAATGCGGCGGTGTCACTATTAGCCGGGCAACATTGCATAATTTTGATGAAGTGGAGCGCTTAGGGATAAAAATTGGCGACAGGGTTGTGTTGGAGAGGGCAGGTGAGGTAATCCCTAAAATTATCAAAGTAGTTGAGTCTGTGCGTTCGGGAAGAGAAAAGGCATTTAAAATCCCCAAAACCTGTTCCGTATGCGCCGGCCCGATTATGAAGGAAAAAGAGGAAGAGGTAGCCTATCGCTGCATTAATCCTTCGTGCCCTGCGCAGCTTGAGAAAGGGCTTATCCATTTTGCCGGCCGCTCGTGTATGGATATTGAAGGTATGGGTGAGCTAGTAGTCAGGCAGCTTATAGAAAGAGGCTTAGTGAAAGATTTCGCGGACATATACTACCTTGGCAAAGGGCAGCTTCTCACGTTAGAACTGTTTAAGGAAAAAAAAGCGGAAAATCTTCTTACCGCGGTAGAAAAGAGTAAACGCCAGCCTTTGGCACGGCTTGTATACGCGTTGGGTATTCGCCATGTGGGGGAAAAGGCAGCGTATATTTTAGCCAAGAGATTTAAAACTATCGAGAACCTTATGGCCG
>DOMD01000139.1 GCA_003510525.1 Candidatus Omnitrophota bacterium | reverse complement strand
TTTTTATTATGACCAATATTACATGTATCTACAAATAGTCTTGACTAATTTAATACATATAGTAAAATAGTCTTATGAAAAGAATATACGCCTCTATTGTTAGAGAGCATCTTAAGCGGCATCAACAGATGATTTTTCTTGTTGGCCCGCGCCAGGCAGGCAAGACTACGTTGAGCCTGATGATGAAGAAGGAGTTTCCCGGAGAGTTTGTTTATTTAAACTGGGATAATCTGGACCATAGGAAGATTATCCTGGGTGGCGTCAGTAATGTCGCTAACATGTCAGGGCTGGACAAGCTAACTTCACAGCCGCCCACGATTGTTTTTGATGAGATCCATAAATACGGCAAGTGGAAGACGTTCTTAAAGGGTTTTTTTGATACCTACAAGGGAAAAGCAAGAATTATCGTTACCGGCAGTTCTCGTTTGGATGTTTATAAGAAGGGCGGCGACAGCCTCATGGGAAGGTATTTTTCATGCCGCCTGCATCAGTTATCGCTGGCTGAATTGGGGCGGGTTGAGTTATCGGAGAAAGAAATAAGCGAGCCTTTTATGAGCAGGCCGCGGGATTTTGATAAATTACTCGCCAATGGCGGGTTCCCCGAGCCATTCATAAAAAACGACCATAGATTCTTAAATAAATGGAGAGTGCTTAGGCAGGAACAGCTTATCAAAGAGGACCTGCGGGATTTAAGCCGCGTCCAGGAACTGGGGCAAATTGAACTCTTGGCCGAAATTCTTAAACATCAAGCCGGCCAGCTGACCAATTATTCAAATCTCGCCGGCAAGATTAATGTGTCTTCTGATACTATACGCCGCTGGATCAAGACACTGCAGTCTTTTTTTTATTGTTTTACCATTCAGCCATGGTTTAATAATATACCCCGCGCTCTAATCAAAGAACCCAAAACATATTTATGGGATTGGAATAATGTCAATGAAGCGGGCGGCCGTGCGGAGAATTTCATCGCCTCACATTTGTTAAAAGCTGTGCATTACTGGACGGATTTAGGGTTTGGGCAATATGCTTTATGGTTTCTTAGGGATAAGGAAAAGCGGGAAGTGGATTTTTTGGTTTCGCGGGATAACCGGCCATGGTTTCTAGTTGAAGTAAAAACATCGTCAAAAAGTGAAATAAATAAAAACCTGGCTTATTTTCAGGAGAAGACCAAAGCCCAGCACGCGTTTCAGGTTGCCTTTGACATGGAATATGTTCCTAAGGATTGCTTCAAACAGACAAAACCTATTATTGTCCCTGCCCAGACATTTTTGACGCAATTGTTGTGATTACCGGCAGGCAGTCGCAAGGAACCCGGGTAAAATCGCGCGGCAGAGGGCAGATGTTTTTCCGCCATTCTCAAGACAAAGATACCACCAATATGTCTCAAGGCGGAGATTCCGGATCCGAGCAGGTAACCATCCTCTGAATTCTATCGCCAGCGTATTGGATTTGTTGGATGTTGAATTATACACAGATTAAATGTTCCCTTGATGCTGAGTGAGGAAGTTTTTGGCAATGGAAAGCTATATTTAAAACTCAAGTGATAATCTGAGGTAAAAATGGGAAAAATGAAGAAAGCGCTGATTACCGGTATCACCGGACAAGACGGTTCGTATTTAGCCGAATTCCTGATAGAAAAAGGTTGGCAGGTGCACGGTATTGTCAGGAGGGTTGCTCTGGAAGACCCTGAGCACAGACTCTGGCGGATAAAGCATATTCTAAATAAAGTACATCTACATTCGGCATCTTTAGACAGCTATCCCAGTATATTTAATGTGGTTGAAAAAGTGCGTCCGGATGAGTGCTATCATCTGGCCGCCCAGAGCTTTGTCAGCTATTCTTTTGAGGATGAATTCTCCACCATAAATACCAATATAAACGGGACCCATTATGTGCTTTCGGCTGTAAAAGAGAAAGCTCCTAAGTGCAAATTCTATTTCGCGGCTTCAAGCGAGATGTTCGGCCATGTTCGGGAAACTCCCCAAACTGAGAATACTCCTTTTCACCCCCGTTCGCCTTACGGTATTTCTAAGGTGGCCGGTTTTGATTTAACCCGCAATTACCGTGAGGCATACGGATTATTTGCTTGTAACGGCATACTCTTTAATCACGAAAGCCCTCGCCGAGGTTTTGAATTTGTTACCCGAAAAATCACCAGCGCCGTTGCTAAGATAAAACTTGGGCTTTCCAAGGAATTACGCGTTGGTAATCTGGACGCCAAAAGAGACTGGGGTTTTGCCGGAGATTATGTCAGGGCCCAATGGCTTATGCTTCAGCAGGATAAACCCGATGATTATGTGGTGGCTACCAACGAGGCTTATTCAGTGAAAGAATTTCTGAAAACAGCTTTTAGCTATGTCGGGCTGGATTGGAAAAGATACACAACTATAGACAAACAATTTTACCGGCCCTCGGAGGTGCATCTATTGATGGGCGATTACAATAAGGCCAAAAGAAAACTTGGCTGGAGGCCAACCGTTAAGTTTAAAGAATTAGTCAAAATGATGGTAGACGCTGATTTAAAAATACTTCAAGAACCAAAAAATGCCAAACAATAATACTCCTTTAGTTTCAATCAATACCGCAACCTACAATTCCGCGAAAACACTGGTAAAGTGCCTTGATTCCGTAAGAAAACAGACCTATAAGAATATCGAAATTATTATTATGGATTCTTATAGCAAGGATAAGACCCTACAGATAGCCAAAGAATACGGGGCCAAGATTGTTTTCGCTCCCACATTAGCCACGGCCAGGAAGGCCGGCTCAGAGGCCAGTCGCGGGGATTATATTTTCATCCTGGATTCTGACCAAATACTTGAGCCGGATGTGATAGGGCGTTGTGTCCGGGCTTGCGAGGAAGATGGATATGATGGGGTTACTCTCTTTGAGCGCTCGCTGATTACCAAAAATACCTTTGTGGAGAGGGTTATTGCCTACGATAAGGAAATTTTTCATTCCCTGCACGACGACGATCCCATTAAAGGGACTGCCATTCCCCGTTTCTTCCGGGCAAGTTATTTTAAGAGAGTTGAATTCGAGAAAAACCCTCCGATTACCTTTGAGCATACCATAATTCACCATAAAATAACTTGCCCGGAAGAAACGGGGAATG
>DOMD01000083.1 GCA_003510525.1 Candidatus Omnitrophota bacterium | reverse complement strand
TTTGGCCAGATGAGCGATTTTACTTATCCCGCGCGATTTCTAAAAACCAAAAAATTCAGCTATCCTAAAAAACAGCTCACCCGCGGCAAAACCCCCTGTTGTATGGGTTATCGCGCGATTGCCCTGCGGGCCGGTGAAATTTATGAGGTTTATTCCCTGGCCGGGAATATGTCTACCTTAGATAAGTTGAAGGAAAACTCAAAAAGAATAGCCGGTAAAGCGTATCTCGCGGATAAGCAGGCTGAGAATAGAAAATTGATTGAAGATTTAACCTCCGGGGTATTCACTCATTCCGGGTCTAAAAATTTTGACCTTTATTGCCGGCAGAATTTTCTGGATAACGTCTTGCGCGGCGGCTATCCTTATTCTTTAAAACATTCCACTGGCCTTACCAATATTCAGGTTTATTCCCGTAAGCACGGCGATTTGGAGCGGGATTATAACCGCTTCCTCATCGAGCCGGCATATTTTTCCCAGGGTAACGGCAATTACCGGGATGCCAACCAGAACCGCAGGTCGGATGTCTGGTTTAATCCCCTGGTAAAAGAAGAGAATATCCTGAATTTCTTCAATCTCTTGCAGACCGACGGTTATAATCCCCTGGTTATCAAGCCGGACAACTTCACCTTTAACGGAGATTATGCCGCCCTGGATAAATTCTTGCCTAAAGATGATTCTACAAAACTCCGGGCCCTTTTAGAAAAGCCTTTTACCCCGGGTGAGCTGTTATATTCATTAGAGCAGAATGAAATAAACCTTAGTGACAGAGAGGAATTTTTGAAATCCGTCTTAGCCAATTCCGCCAAATCTTTCTCCGCCGAACACGGCGAGGGATTTTGGAGCGACCACTGGGCCTATTGCCTTGACCTTTTGATCAGCTTTTTGGCGGTGTATCCGGAAAGCCTTAAAAATATACTCTTAGAGAAAAAAGAATTCACCTTCTTTGATAATTCCGAGGTCTTGCGGCCAAGGATAGAAAGATATGTTTTAAAAGGCAATCGGGTATTTCAATTTCATTCCCTGGCGAATAATCACGCCAAACGCGACCTGATTAAAAAAAGGGATGCCCAGGCCCATGTCTCGCGCGTCAAAGATGGTTTGGGAGATATTTATAAAACCACCCTGATGGTTAAGATGCTGGTAGTGATTGCCAATAAATTCGCCGGCCTGGACCCTTTTGGGGTGGGAGTGGAGATGGATGCCAATAAGCCTAATTGGTTTGATTCTTTGAACGGCCTGCCCGGCTTATTGGGCTCCTCTACCTGTGAGACCTTTGAGCTTAAGCGTTGGATTATTTTCCTGCGCTCAAGCCTTAAGGAATTAAACCTCCAAAATAGCTGTTCTATGGAGCTTCCTTTGGAGCTCTATGAATTGCTATGGGGCTTAAAGGATATAAGCGGCAAAAAAGATGATTTTACTTTTTGGGATAAGACCCACAGCTTAAGAGAAGATTATCTCAAGAAGACTCTATTGGGTTTTTCCGGGGATTTGAGACAGATTAACTTAACAGAGATAGATGAGGCCTTAAGTAAATTTTTAGACAAACTTGAGGCCGGGCTGAAAAAGGCTTATGACGCCAAACATAGACTGCATTATTCCTATTTTATCAATGAGGTCAGCCAGTATCAGCCTTTAGAGAATTCTGAATCCGCGCCGGGAGTGAAACCGCTTAAATTCAAGCAGGTACCTTTACCTTTATTTTTAGAAGGCCCGGTGCATTATTTAAGGACCTTAGATAATCCCAACCAAGCCAAAGAGGTGTTTAAGGCAATCCGTAAGTCCGGACTTTTTGATAAAAAACTCAAGATGTATAAGGTCTGCGCTCCCTTAGAGAGTATGCCTGAAGAGATCGGCCGTTGCCGCATTTTTAGCCCCGGGTGGTTAGAGAACGAATCCGTCTGGCTGCATATGGAGTATAAGTATCTATTTGAATTGCTTAAAAACGGGCTCTACGCCGAGTTTTTTGAAGATTTTAAAAATGTGTTGATTCCTTTTCAGGATCCGGCTCGTTACGGAAGGAGTATCCTGGAAAATTCCTCATTCCTGGTTTCCAGCGCCTTCGCGGATGAAAATTTACACGGCACGGGGTTTGTGGCCCGCTTAAGCGGCTCAACCGCCGAGTTTATCAGCATCTGGCTTTATATGTGCTCCGGAGCGCGGCCTTTTTATCTGGATAAGCAGGGAAAGCTTAATTTAGAATTTAAGCCGGTGCTTCCTTCCTGGTTGTTTAGCCAAAAAGAAGAGGGCGGATTTCCTAAGAACAGTTTTGCCTTTAAGTTTCTAAGTTGTGCCCTGGTGGTATACCACAACCCCAAGAAAAAAGATACCTTTGGCAAAAATGCCGCTAAGATACAAGAAATAACCGTAGAATATCCAGATAAAACCAAGAAAACCTTTCCCTCCTGTAGTTTAGGCTCTCCGGTTGCTGAAGATATCCGGCAAGGTAAAGTTGCCAGAATAGACGTTATTCTATCTTAAGCCTAAAAAGATAAAGAATAATATCCTTCCCGATCTAAATAATTACTTTAAACTATGGCTGAACGGATAATTTTGCATATAGATATGGAT
>DOMD01000208.1 GCA_003510525.1 Candidatus Omnitrophota bacterium | reverse complement strand
GTGGATTTTATCCTGGAAGGCTGGCATGGCTGGCAGGAGATATTCCCGGCCCTAAATATCGGCCGCAAGGAGAGAAAAACAAAAGGATATTCATTTTCAGAGGCCCGCGTCCGGCGCAAGGCTATCGAGGATAAGATTTATATCAATACCGCTGAGATGGTAGAGGCCTTCGAACCATTCTTAAAGGAAAGGGCAAATAGCTGGGAGAAAGAGTTGAAACAGTTGTTTCCGGAAATTTACGGCTATTTATATCAGAAGCCGGAAGAAACAAACTATGACATAAGCCCCGCTCCGCTTATCGGCAGGCGGAACCTTTCTCTGATTAAGCATATCATTGAGCGCGGACTGGGCCGTAAGCTTCTGGGGCTGGAGAGATATGACATCGCTTTATTCCAGGATGCCCCCGGTATATCCTGCCAGGAGTTTAAGCGGCTTTCTAAAATAGTCAAGTTCCTGAATAAACAAGGCATCTTGCCTTATCTGCGCTGTGGCTTCCTCTATCACGATGTTGCTAAGGTCGGACAGGAACGGCTGAGGCGCGCTTGGCAGGGGATAAAAGGGCTGGACCTGCTTATTCCCAACAAGGCCTCGGCCTTAATCTTGCGCGATAAAATTTATCCTGGAAGCCTAAGGAGAGGGCTTTTTGAGAATATCGTCTTGTTTGAGGAACATCCTCACCGAAATATCTTGAATGAATTATTTTATCGGATAATTGAGACCCGGGGTCTGGCCGGCCAGTGGATAAGGGGTGAGGTTACTTATGAGGTTTTTGAGGATTTTACCGGCTGGCTGCGCGGCCATCTTTATTCCTTGTCCGCGGCCTTTGGCTGTAAAGACGACTTGGATCAGGCAGCTCGGAGGATAAGCGATACGGCCTATCTTTTTAATTTTCTGGATGCATCCAGTATCCGCGAAGGCCTGATGGACAGCCGCCTGAATCGCGAGTTTGAGGAATTCTTCGTGGATTTCCGTAGGGTAATCACCCCTGGAAACGGAAAATTCCTGTCCAGTTGGCAAGGTTTGTTGCTTTCCCGATGGGATAACTTCAGCTCGGTTGGCTTGCGCCGGGAGTATCTTAAAGAGCGCTTAGGCCGCTTCCGCAAGGAAAGAAGGGACATCGACGAGCCAAGTGAGGAAATAGGCCGGATAATAGATTCGCTAAGCCCGCAGGCCTTAGCGGTATTTTTTGACAATATCCGCTATCTCCAGGGCTGGTATGTGGAGAGCGCTACCTTTGGGCTGATGGCTGATGCCCAGATAAAGGTTATTGCCCTGGCCCTATCTATGGCCAAGAGAAAAGAGCTGGATATGGAAAAACCGTTTCATATCAATTTCTTTAAGCTGATGCGCCTCTTATCCAGCGGCCGTCATGAGTTTGATCCCTATAAGACCCGTATCCTGGAGGCGATGTTAAAGGATATCAGCCTGGAAGATATCCTCTTGAATACAGAAACGGCAGAGCCGTTTGACCGGGAGTCTTTATCTTATCAGAAAAAACAACCGCTGGGGGCGGTGTCTATGGTTATAGACGGGCAAAAGGCCATTTCTTTTGATTTCTCTTTCAGCGCTGAGGCCAACAAGCTTCTTGAGCTTATCTATATGTATGAGCAGAGCAGTCTCCTCCGGCATCAGCAAGCGCTGAATATGTTGTTGGATCTCCTGGGCCTGCGCCGGGACCAGTTTGACCGGGTGGGTAATCAGGATACCTATATGAAGGCAATGGCCTCTTCCTGGGATGATAAGGCCAGGCTTTTAAGCTATGGTAAGGGTCCGGTCTGGGTGGATATCGGCCCGGCTGACGGCCCCACCCTGGAGATAGCCCAGAAACTAAAGTGTAAAAAAGGGATTGAGAGGATACTGGCCATAGAAATATCCCAGGAGGCCATAAAGGCTTTAAATAAAAGAAAGACGGAACATAACCTTTCCTTGATAACAGCGGTAAGAGGCGATGCCTGCGAACTGAGGGAATTATTAAGAAAAGATGGAATTGCCTCGGCTGATACCATAGTTTTTTCCTCTGTCCTCCATGAGATCTACAGTTACAGCCGTAAGGACGGCCGGCTTTTTAACCTGGATTCGGTAAGGGATGTCCTGGCTGAGGCGCTTCTGGCTTTGTCAGGCGGCGGGCGCCTGCTTATCCGCGACGGGGTAATACCAGAGGATGGGGAAGAAAAACAGATCCTTGAACTTAGGGGCGAAACCAATAAAGAGGTCTTTGATTATTTTGTCCGGCATTTCCCGGGCCGGGATTTGAAGGCGGCTTACCAGGTTATAGATGATGACCGCCAGAATCAGCTCTGGAGGATTATTATCAAGCGTAAAGACGCGATGGAATTCCTGTTTAAGCTTACCTGGTGCTGGCGGCCGGAGTTTAACCCCTGCACCTTCTGGGATGAGGTTAAAGAGCAATACGGAGTCTTGACCAGGAAAGGGTATTTGGGCTTGCTTTATGAGATAGCCAATGAGCAATGTATTGACCTAAAAGAAATTCCTCTGCCTAAAGAAGAGCAGTCGTATCTCCAACCGGGATACATCAAGAATCTTAAAGGCAAGTCTAGGTTATTGGATTTGGCGGGTAATCAGGTTTCCTTGCCGGACAGCAATATGATGATAGTGATGGAGAAGACAGGGCCGGGAATCACGAACCGGGATGTTGATGAGGGCGCTCTTAAACATTTGCACGAAAATACCCTCGCAGGGCTTAGTCAGCGATTGAATAAAACCTCATCCAGTTCGGTTGAGGAGGGGATAATAGCTACCGTTAATGATTTATTGGATGCCCAGGAGATATTCCGTATTCGCCGGCAGGAAGAAGTTTATGCCTATGACTATAGGATGCCTGTTGCCCCTTATAGGGGTGATTATATCCTGGCCTGCGGCCAATACGCGCTTTGCGAGTATCTGAAGAATTTTAGGCTTAGCGATGAAGATATCGCGCTGCTAGGCCCTACCGGTTTATTTGACGGTGATTTTCTGGGTTACCTTGGGCGAATGAGTTTCATGGGCAGGGCCTGGATGAAGCCTGAAGGGTCGCTGGTCAGGGCTAATGAGCCGGTAATAAGGATTGAGGCCCCTAAGATACAGCTGGAGATTATTAAAACAGCTGTAAAGAATATCTTGGGTTTTCAGTCTTTAATCGCCACTAAATCCTCCCGGATTATCTGGGCGTCAAGAGGCCGGCCGGTTGCCGAATTCGGGCTGAGGCGCGCCCAGGGAGAAGCCGGATTATTCGCCTCTAGGTCGGCATTTATTGCCGGGGCTGTTTCTACTTCCAATGTGTATGCCGGCAAGGCCTTGGGGCTGCCGCTTTCCGGGACTATGGCCCACTCTTATGTGATGAGTCATCTTTCCGAATTAGAGGCCTTCCGTAGCTTTGGCCGGGTGTATCAGGATAAAAAACCGGTTCTTTTAATTGATACCTACAATACCATTGAAGGAGCAAAAAAGGCCTTAATCGTGGCCAAGGAATTAAGCGCCCGGGGTAAAAGGCTTTTTGCCGTGCGCCTGGATAGTGGAGACCTAAACGCGGAGGCTAAGGCAGTGCGCCGGATATTTGATGATGCCGGGTATGACGGAACAAAGCAGTATAAAATTCTTATTCTTGCCTCCGGAGACCTGGATGAATATAAAATCAAAGAGCTTCTTGAACAGGACGCGCCTATTGACGGCTTTGGGGTAGGGACAAATATGGTTACTGGCGGCGAGCAGGCTATTCTTGAGGGTGTGTTTAGCCGGTCCGCGCTCTCGAATACCGCGGGTTTGGAAGAGGTTATCTTGAAACAGTTGAAGCCTCAGACGAGCGGAGATTTGTTCAGGATAAGAGAATACTCCTTAGCCCAGATGAGCGATAAGTTAGATGGTTTTATCCGGCCGGTAGTTACTCTATCCAGGCCGGTGAATGATAGGTTGATTGTTCAGCCGGATAGTAATGCCCTGAAGACGGATTTGTATCAATTGTTGATGCTACAGGCTTATTTTAAGGAAGGACGGATCAATGAGCCGGCGGTATTTGATTATTTCTACCGCAAGGCTCCTGAGGGAGGGGATTATGTAATCTCTCTTGGCCTGGATAAGATTTTGGATTATTTGGAAGGTTTGAGGCCGTCTCAAAGTGATATCGAATATCTGGATTCATTAGGATTATTTGAGGCGGATTTTCTTGCTTATTTTAAGGATTTCAGGTTTACCGGGGATGTCTGGGCTCTGCCCGAAGGCAGCGTGGTATTTCCTAATGAGCCGATATTGAGTATACGCGCGGCCTTGCCGATAGCCCAGTATGTGGAAACCCGTATTCTTAATATAATGAATTTTCAAAGCCTGATAGCTACCGAGGTCAGCCGGGTCTCTTTTGTCCTTAAGGGAGTGCCGTTTATAGAAAATGCCTTGGCTTGGGCTCAAGGGCCGGCGAATATTGAGGTTTCCCGTTCAGCGTTTATAGCGGGGGCAGTTGGCACAACCAATATCCGCTCGGCCAGGATTTTTGGCATTCCTTTGGAGGCGCCACATAAGGATTTGACCGCTCCGGTAGAGGATATTACGGCTAACGCTAATTTTCCGGCTTATTTCAGTCTCGGGCCTCAGATTGCCTGCGGAGGAAAAACCTCGGCCCTGGGCGGGGTTTATAAGTTGTCCCTGGTAAATGGCCGCCCGGTAATCAAGAAAAGCGGCACTAAGGAAAAGACAACTCTCCCCGGGAAAAGAATGATTTACCGGATAGTTAATGAATACGGATGGCTGACCCGGGTAATTCAAGCCCTGGAAGGGGAGCATATTCAAGGGATGATGGATAAAGGCGAGCAGGTCCTTTCTCCCCGGGTGCATGCGTTTAGCCGGGATAAGCGGATTTATCCTAAAGAAGGGCTTTTATTGATTAAGGAACGCGCGAAGAGAGAAGTCCTTGGGCTTTATTATTCATCGCTTGCCTTCGCGGATATTGATACCCAGAAGGGTTTTATGTATATCAACGGGGGGCTTTATGTGCCCGAAGCGGAAAAGATAACCGATAATCTCCGGTATTTGACCGGATCTGCCAGGAGAAAAGGCATCCCGATAATCTCTACTTGTGATACCCATGTTGATGGTGACCCGGAGTTTAATATCTATTCGCCTCATTGCGTAAAGGGCACGGAGAGTTGGGATAAAATCCCGGAAACCCTGGCCCAGGGTTATAATCAGCAAATTTTTATTGAAAAGAATAGTCTTGATGTCTTTGATAATCCTAAGGTGGCTAAGATATTCAGCCTTTATGAGCAGGTAGTGGTTTACGGGGTGGCCACGGAAGTTTGTGTCCTTAAGGCCTGCCTTGGGTTGGTTAAGTTAGGTAAAGAGGTTTACTTAGTCAGCGATGCCATTAAGGCCGCGGATCAAAAGGCAGGTGAGGAGACTTTAAAAGAGCTCACCGGACTGGGTGTGCGTTTGGTTACTACCGCTGATGTCATAAGCAACAGGATTAAGCGGCGCCTTATCCGCCGAAAAATCAAGGTTGAGCTTTCTGCCGGCCTGAAAGATTTACAAGATAAGCTGATTCATGAATTAGACATAGGGGTTAATTATTCTGAAGGCGCGTCATCTTGTGCTGTTGGGGAAGTGGTTGTGTTGGATGTCGCAGGTAAGAATATGGTTAAACTGCCGGTGGTAAAGGCGGACGGCTTAAGCAGACAGAAAAAATTATCCGCACTGCGCAATCTGGAAGAATGGCTTCTCTATAAAGGCAATGTCCATGCAGAGCATATACAAATGATAGCAGATTATATAGATTTTCTTAAGGATTCGGCTAAGGCCCATGAGGGGCTCTATTTTGTATTTTCTCTCGATGGGAATTCTTTAGAAGGCTGGCTTGACTTAAATATGGCGACTGCTGACGGCAGGGATGAATACGCGGTTATGGAAATAGCGCCCTGGAATAGGATTATTTCCAGAGAAGGGAGGCGCTACTTAGGGCTTGGTCATGAGTTAAGGGTATTCGGTATAAGGAAATTATTAGGAATAGACCAATTCTTAGACAGCGAAGCCATTAGAAACAAGATAGTAACGCTGGGTCATAGGGACACCGATTGGGATATTTTCGGGTATGATATAAGTTTGTTTAGCGTGCGGGAATATCTCAGGGAGCAGGAAGCGGCCCGGGAAAAACATATCGCCGATTATGGCATACCGCGGGATTCTGAAAATAAGGCTTCTTCCTCCATTGATATGGAGGAAATTATTGTTAATCCCGATACCGGTTTGAATGTCAGAGGCTTAATGGGCATTGTTGATGGTGAAGGTATAAAAGTTAGATCTACGACAAAAGATTTAGACAATTTAGATGTCTTGCGCTACAGGCGCGCGATAATGGAAATAATACTTACTTATATTGTTAGCGGAGTTAAAAACCATCTTAATTATGAAGATATATATCGTATCTTTGGGGGTGTTAAATACAGGCATAATTCGGATTTATTTGGGGAGGCCAAAACGCTGTTCCTAAATAAAGAAGCTATTACGATAGTAAGCAGAGCCTTTCAAGATAGTAGGGATTGTTTAACTATCGGAGATTATATTGAATTAATGAGATTTATTGAAAATGATTTGCCGCATTTTCCCGTAGAGATTGTCGAGCCGCAACCGCCAAGGCCGGATGAAGAAGGCGCGCAAAAGAAGATTTTACTCACAAGCAGCATTAAAAATCCGCATAGGGCTATTTACATCCCGGGCACAGACACTAATATAGG
>DOMD01000061.1 GCA_003510525.1 Candidatus Omnitrophota bacterium | reverse complement strand
CGATTAAAAAAGTGGTAGTTAACATGGGTGTGGGGGAGGCGATTGCGGATATCAAAATCCTGGATAAGGCCCAGGAGGAGCTGGCTATGATTACCGGGCAAAAGCCTATTAGGCGCGTTGCCAAGGCCGCGATTGCTAATTTTAAGACCAGAGAGGGTGTGCCTGTCGGCTGCAAGGTAACTTTAAGAAACAGGATGATGTATGAATTTCTGGATAGGTTAATTAACGCTACCTTGCCTCGAATCAGAGATTTTAGAGGCATTCCGGCAAATTCTTTTGACCAGCAGGGCAACTATAGCATGGGATTAAAAGATCAAAGCGTATTTCCGGAGATAGATATAGACAGGCTTCCCCGGGTTCAGGGTATGGATATTACTATAGTAACCAGCGCTCGGAATAATAAAGAGGCATACGAGTTATTGAAATTATTCGGTATGCCCTTTTCCCGCCAGGCGTAATAAGATACATAGGCGGGATCCCGCCGAACATTTTCAGGCGGGCGGGACAGGCAAAATAATAAAATCTGATAAGAGGCTTTATGGCAAAACAATCACAAATAGCAAGATGGAAGCGGCCGGCAAAATTCTCAACCCGTAAATATAGCCGTTGTTATGTCTGCGGCCGTTCCGGCGGCTATCTTCAAAGATTTCAGTTGTGCAGGATATGTTTTAGGGAAATGGTTTGGAAGGGGTTGATTCCGGGGGTAAAGAAAGCAAGCTGGTAAGGTGGCTATAATACAAAAAGAGAAACCAGAAACCAGAAACNNAGAGTAAAGAAACAAAATCTGGTTACTGGTTACTGGCCTCTGGTTACTTCCGAGCAAAGCGAGGAGAGATGGCAAGTACAGATCCAATAGCAGATATGTTGACCGTGATTCGCAACGCGGTAATGGCGCGTAAAGATTCCACGATAACTACGGCATCCAAGATAAACCGGGCTGTTTTAGAGATATTAAAGGCCGAGGGATATATTGAAAATTTTAAAGAGCAGGCGGCACTGAGCGCGGCTAAAACAATCAAAGTGTATTTAAAGTATAACTCTGATAAGAAACCGCTGGTGAAAGGTCTAAAGAGGGTTTCCCGCCCGGGTTTAAGGGTTTACGTTAATGCCGCCAAAATACCTTTTGTGTTAAGAGGGTTTGGCCGGGCGATAATTTCCACATCCCGCGGTTTAATGATCGATAAAGAGGCCAGAAAGCAGAAATTAGGCGGAGAAGTTATTTGTTATGTATGGTAAGGGTAAATTATGTCACGGATTGGAAAAAAAATAATAACAGCAGTACCGGGGGTTAAGGTTACCGTAGTTGACGGTGAGGTTTCTGTGGAGGCCCAGAAGGGAAAGCTTAAATTTAAGATTCCCGGAAGGATAAGTTGTGAAGTCAAAGACGGCCAGGTCCTGATAAAATCTCCTTCAAACAGCATTGAAGATAAATCTTTACATGGCCTGACGCGCAGCATTATCGCCAATATGGTTACCGGCGTATCCGCCGGTTATACCAAAGAATTGGAAATTCAAGGCGTGGGTTTTCGCGCGGCGAGCGCGGGTAATATTTTGACTTTAATCATGGGTTTCTCTCATCCGGTTAGCTTTCCCATCCCCGCGGATATTAAGATTGAGACGCCAAAACCAACCCAGATTGTTGTCAGAGGCATTGATAAGCAGAGGGTTGGCGAGACGGCAGCTCAGATACGCAGGGTATATCCTCCCGAGCCTTATAAAGGAAAAGGTATCCGCTATCAGGGTGAGGTAGTGCGTAGAAAAGTCGGAAAATCCACNNAAAAAGAACAGCCCGCCATAAAAGAATAAGGAAGAAACTGCGCGGAGCATCAAATCGCCCTCGGCTTTGCGTGCATCGCAGCCTAAAGAATATGCAGGCTCAGCTTGTGGATGACGTTAAGTCCGTTACTATTTTATCTTTATCCACGTTGGCTAAAGAGGTGAAGGAAAAAAATTCTTTCGGAGGCAATATCAAGGCGGCGCAAGCATTAGGTGAAGCCCTTGCCGCCTTAGCGGTAAAAAAAGGCATCCAAGAGATTATCTTTGACAGATGCGGTTATGTCTATCATGGAAGAGTCAAAGCCCTTGCCGAGGCTTTGCGTAAAGGAGGGTTAGTTTTTTAAGCATGGATTACAAAAGAAAAGAAGCTTCGGAGTTTGTGGAAAAGGTTATCAGCATTAACCGTATCACCAAGGTTACCAAGGGAGGCAAGAAAATGTCTTTTAGCGCCCTTATAGTGCTGGGTGATCCGGTTAAGGGGCGCGTAGGCTATGCTTTAGGTAAGGCTAATGAGGTGGCCGATGCCATACGTAAAGGCCTGTATCACGCCAAGAAGAACCTCTTTAAGATTAATCTCAAAGGCACGAGTATTCCCCATGAAGTGATGGGACATTATGGGGCGGCCAAGGTTTTGTTGAAACCCGCCTCCGAAGGGACCGGAGTTATTGCCGCTGGTTCAGTCAGGGCGGTCTGTGAGGCTGTGGGCATAAGAGATATCCTGGCTAAATCCCTTAAGTCCAATAATCCTATAAATGTGGTGAAAGCCACGGTAGAGGGGCTTAGGCAGTTAATAAAGGCCGATGAAGCCGTAAATATCCAAAAGGCTGTTGAAGTAGATAAAGTCTAAGTTTATTGAGTCTATCGAGTTATCGAGTTAAACTCAACAAATTCAACAAACTATATTTTTTATACATAAAGGTTATTAAAAATGCCACTCAACGCACTAATATCAGTAAAAGGCGCTAAAAAAAGAAAAAAACTGGTAGGCCGCGGCCCGGGATCAGGACACGGAAAAACTTCAACTCGCGGCCATAAAGGGCAAAGGTCTCGTTCGGGAAGGGATTTTTATCTTGGATTTGAGGGAGGCCAATCTCCCTTGATTCGCAGGATCCCCAAAAGGGGCTTCAACCATCGTAAAAGAAATAACTATCAGATAGTAAATATCAATAGCTTAAATAGATTTCCCAAAGATTCGATTGTAGACGCGGACTCACTACTCAAGAGTGGTTTAATAGAAGATGCCAGGGGTTTGGTAAAGATACTGGGGGATGGTGATTTAGCTCATCCTTTGACGGTCAAGGCCCATAAGTTTTCTAAGGGTGCCGGTGAAAGAATAGAAAAGGCCGGCGGGAAAATAGAAGTCATTGAAAAAGCTATAAGTTCGTAAGACTGCCACTACTACTCACTCACAATGCTGGGCGCTTTTAAGAATATATTTAAGATTCAGGATTTAAAACACAAGGTTATAATTACCTTGGCCTTAATAGCGGTTTACCGCGTAGGCGGCTTTATCCCTGTTCCCGGAATTGATTCTCAGGCCTTAGCCGAGTTCTTTGACAGAATTGCCAAAAGCCAGGGCGGGTCAATCTTAGGCATTATGAATATGTTCTCCGGGGGTTCTTTGGAAAAATTGACTATCTTCGCCCTGGGGATAATGCCTTATATCTCCAGTTCGATTATAATCCAACTCTTAACCGCGGTTATTCCGGCCCTGGAAAAAATTTCTAAAGAAGGAAGAGCCGGACATCAAAAGATAAATCAGTATACCCGTTATGCCACGGTGGGCCTGGCCATAATTCAGTCATATTTTATCGCCTTATGGCTGGAGCATCCGGGAAGGCTTTTAGAGGGCTTAAGTATTGTGACTGACCCGGGATTAGGCTTTAGATTCATTACCGTGATTACCCTGACCACCGGTACTATTTTTATTATGTGGTTAGGCGAGCAGGTCCAGGAGAGGGGTATCGGCAACGGGATTTCTTTGATTATTACCGCCGGAATTATTTCGAGCATCCCTGCGGCTGTTCAGCAGTTAATTATGTATGTTTCACCTAAAACCCGTCAGCTTCATCCGGCGACTCTGGTGGTTATGGCGGCTTTGTTGGTATTTGTGGTTTTGGCGGTTATCTTTATTACTCAGGGCCAGCGTAAGATTCCGGTGCAATATGCCAGACGAGTGGTGGGAAGAAAGGTCTTTGGCGGACAGTCAACCTATATACCTCTCAAGGTAGACACCTCAGGGGTTATCGCGATCATCTTTGCCCAATCTATTATTATGTTTCCGGCAACCCTGGCTTCTTTCATTCCCAATCCGGCATTCCAGAGAATGTCTAATTTCCTTACGCGCGGGCATATCGTGTATACTTTAATGTACGCCCTTTTGATAATTTTCTTCTGTTATTTTTACACGGCCATTGTTTTTAATCCCAAAGATATCTCGGATAATTTAAAAAAATACGGTGGTTTTATCCCCGGGATCAGGCCGGGATCGCCCACTACGGAGTTTCTGGATTTTGTAATGACCAGGATTACTTTAGCCGGAGCGATATTTATCGCGGTTATTGCTATTTTGCCGGATTTCGTAATGGCTACCCTCAAAGTTCCTTATTTAGTTGCTTCATTCTTTGGCGGAACAGGAATTCTTATTGTGGTCGGAGTAATGCTGGATACCCTTAAGCAGATTGAATCTCAGCTTTTGATGCGTAACTACGAAGGTTTTATCAAGAGCGGACGTATACATGGCCGACGGTAGAATGAAACCTTCATGCCGGCGAAAAGCCGGCACTAATAAACATNNCACTCTGTTTGGTTATTGATTATTGAAATTTGTTTGGTTATTGTATCTTGGTTATTGGTTATTTCGTGCTAAAATATTATAGATAGGAGATTTTCAGGTGAGAATAATCCTTCTGGGGCCGCCGGGCGCGGGTAAGGGCACCCAGGCGAAGACCTTAAGCCAAAGATTAAAGATTGTTCATATATCCACAGGGGATATCCTGCGAGAGGCGATTAAGACCAATACTTCTTTAGGGCAGGAGGCGGCTAAATATGTGGAGCGCGGCGAGTTGGTTCCGGATAATCTGGTAACCAGGATGGCCCGAGAGCGGTTGTCTTGCGATGATACAAAAGAAGGATTTATCCTGGACGGCTTTCCCCGCAATCTTGCCCAGGCAGAGTCTCTGGATGAGTTTTTTAATAGTAATGGTTTACTGGATTATTCGGTTATATACTTAGAAACAAGCGAGAATACTATTATTAAACGCCTTACCGGGCGCAGGATATGCAAAAGCTGTCAGGCGGTTTACCATTTGATTAACGCGCCCTCTAATAAACAAGGCGTCTGTGACGCCTGTGGCGGGGAGCTTTACCAGCGCCCTGATGACAGTGAAGCGACTATAAAAAACCGGCTCCAGGTGTATGAGCGGCTGACAGCTCCGGTGGTGGCGTATTATTCTCATAAGGGTAAACTGCTTCATATATCCGCGGATAATGAGGCGGACAAAGTAATAGCCGGCATATTAAAATTTTTAAAGGTAAACCCCGTTAGAGANNTCTCTAACGGTCTGCTGCCCGCGGTGGCATAAAACCACCGTCGGCTTCATAAGGTGAAAACCACCGAATAAATTCGGCGGTTTTCTCTAACGGGGTAAATGATTCCTGTAAAATCAGCTGATGAGCTTAAGGCAATGCGGGAGGCCGGGGTAAGGCTATCCAGGATAGTTGACAAGATACGCGGTAAAATTAAAACCGGAATATCTACCGAAGAAATTGATAAGATTGCCGAGGAGCTGATTCTTAGAGAGGGCGCGCTTCCGGCGTTTAAGGGATATCGCGGTTTTCCGGCGAGTGTCTGCGCTTCGCTCAATGAAGAAGTGGTCCATGGTATACCTTCGGGCAGATGCCTGAAGGATGGTGACCTGCTTAAACTGGATATAGGTATCAGTCTTAACGGTTTTTTTTCAGATTACGCCTTTACCTTTGCTATAGGCAATATCAGCGGACGCGCCAGGCGCCTTATAGAGGCAACGAAAAAGGCCCTGGAGCTGGGCATTCGTGAGGCCAGGGTGAATAATCGTCTCTTTGATATTTCCTGGGCTATACAGAGTTATGTAGAGTCGCAGGGGTTTTCCGTGGTGAGGGATTTCGTGGGACATGGTATTGGCAGGGATATGCATGAGCCTCCTGAGGTTCCTAATTTTGGCCAGCCTCATAGTGGACCTTTATTGCGGGAAGGCATGGTTTTAGCGATTGAGCCGATGGTTAATGCCGGCAGTTGGCAGGTGAGAATCAGCGAAAATGGCTGGACCGCGCTGGCTAAAGACGGCTTAGAATCCGCTCATTTTGAGCATACTGTGGCGATTACCGCCGCCGGCCCTGAAATATTGACTAAGGTTTAATCCGTAAAACGTAAAATGGCCAAAGAAGAAGCGATTGAGGTTGAGGGGGTAGTAAAAGAATCTTTGCCGAACGCGATGTTTAGAGTGGAATTGGAAAATGGCCATGTTGTTTTAGCCCATGTCTCAGGTAAGATGCGGATGCACTTTATCCGGATCCTTCCCGGTGATAAAGTAAAAATGGAATTGTCACCTTACGATTTAACCAAAGGCAGGATAACTTTTAGGGTGAAATGATTAGTTTCCACTGAAAAATCCTGGAAACTAAATTCTTGATGGTTTTTTCAGTAAGAACTAATTAGAAAAGGAAGTGCGCAGTGAAAGTAAAATCTTCAGTAAAGAGAATTTGCGACCGCTGTAAAATAATTAAGCGATGCGGAGTAGTGAGGGTTATCTGCACTAATCCTAAGCATAAACAAAGACAAGGGTGAGATAGTTTATAGTTAATCGCTGAACCACGCGGAATCGTACGCGTAACAACGCATAACTTGTAGTGCGTAGTTCAGCGCCCAAGCAAAGTGAGGTAAAATGGCTAGAATTCTGGGAGTAGACCTACCTAAGGAAAAACGCGTTGAAATTGCCCTTATGTATCTTTTTGGCATTGGAAGGGCATTGTCAAATAAGATTTTGAAAGAAGTTAACATAGACATCAATAAGCGGACTAAGGATTTGACGGAAGAGGAGGTTTCCAGGATCAATAATTATATTCAGAAAAGCGGATATAAGGCTGAAGGAGATTTGCGCCGCGAGATTTCCGCCAATATCAAACGTTTGATGGATATCGGATCCTGGAGAGGCCTGAGGCACAAGAAAGGCCTTCCGGTAAGAGGACAGCGAACCAAGACCAACGCTCGCACCCGCAAGGGTCCGCGTAAAGGCGGACACTCGGCAGTAAAGAAAAAAGAAGAACCAAGGGCGGCCAAGGCCAAATAAGCTTATAATTAGTTTATAGTTTATAGTTAATCGCCAGAATAAAGTGAGGTAAAATGGCAACAAAAGATAAGGCAAGAAAAAAGAAGATAGCCAGGGGAATCACTCAGGGAGTGGCGTATATATTGGCAAGCTTTAATAACACCATTATCAGTATTACAGATAAACAGGGTAATGTTTTGGTGTGGTCTACCCCCGGGATAGTGGGATTCAGCGGTTCTAAAAAGGCCACTCCTTTCGCGGCCCAGATAGCCGCTACCGATGCCGCCAAGAAGGCCAGGGATGTCGGAATGAAGGACTTGGAGGTTTATGTTAAGGGTCCGGGTTCAGGAAGAGAATCCGCGATTAGGGCATTGCAGGCAGCCGGATTAAATATAACTTTAATTAAAGATACTACGCCTATGCCCCATAACGGGTGCCGTCCTAAAAAGAAGAGGAGAGTATAACTACGAAAATGGAGAGTATAGAATCAGTAATCAGAAATCAGTAATCAGAAACCAGTAACCAGTAACCAGAGAGTAAAGAAACAAAATCTGGTTACTGGCAACTGGCCTCTGGTTACTCCGAACGGAGTGAGGTTATGGCAAGATATACGGGTGCGGATTGCAGATTGTGTCGCAGGGAAGGGTTGAAGCTGTTTCTTAAAGGAACGCGCTGCTATACTGAAAAATGCGCTCTTAGTAAAAGGGCTTATGCTCCCGGCCAGCATGGCGCCGGAGGAAAAAGGGGAGGCAAGCTTTCCAACTACGGCGTGCAGTTAAGGGAAAAGCAGAAAGTGAAAAGAATGTATGGGGTGCTGGAAAAACAGTTTAAACGTTATTTCAGCATTGCTTCCCGGACTAAGGGTATTACCGGAAAGATTCTTTTACAGCTTCTGGAAAGACGTTTAGACAATGTGTTGTATCAGGCGGGTTTTGCTCTTTCCCGGGATCAGGCCCGGCAAATGGTATCCCATGGCTGGACAAAAGTTAATCGTCAGAGGGTTACCGTGCCTTCTTATTCGATTAAAAGCGGCGATGAGATAGAGATTAAGGCTAAATCAAAAGGGTTGGAAATTTTGCGCCAGAATTTGAAAATCGCCGCTGAGCGCTCCAGGCCTGCCTGGCTTGGCGTGGATGGGGAAAAGTTTTCCGCCAAGATATTGCGGCTTCCGGAGAAAGAAGACATCCGTATGCCGATTGAAGAACAGCTCATAGTGGAGTTATATTCTAAGTAATAAAATTACAAAAAGCGAGGAGTAAAGATATGGGAATTAAATGGAGAGATTTCCAGATGCCCAAAAGGCTTGAGTGCGATGAGTCTACCTATACTGATACTTACGGTAAATTCAGCGCCGAGCCTTTTGAGAGAGGATACGGAGTTACCTTAGGAAATTCTTTAAGAAGGGTGCTTCTATCTTCCATAGAAGGAGCGGCGGTTACCAGCGTTAGATTTGCCCAGGTTCAGCATGAGTTTACCGCTATCCCGGGAGTCGCCGAAGACGTGACGGAGATTATATTAAACATCAAAGGGCTGGTGCTTCGTTCTAATTCAAAGACTCCCAAGACGATCAGCATCAAGAAGAACAAAAAGGGGAATATAACCGCCAAAGATATAGAAACCGATGAGACTATAGAGGTAATTAACCATGATCTGCATATCGCCGCTTTGACCCGCGATGTAGATTTTTCGTTGGAAATGGAAGTGGCTAAGGGCAGGGGTTATTATTCCGCGGAATTCAATAAGAAAGAAGATCAACCTATCGGAGTTATCGCCGTTGATTCCATATTTAGCCCCGTAATCAAGGTAGCTTTCTCTACTGAAAATACCCGCGTCGGCCAGAGGACTGATTACGATCGTTTAATTCTGGAGATTTGGACTAATGGGGCGATGAATCCTAAAGATGCCCTTCTTTACGCCTCGAATATCCTGCAAAGGCATCTGGATGTGTTTGTGGGATTCGGTAAGCTTCCCGAAGAAGAGATAGAGGAAGAGCCGCAGATGAGCTCTGAGGAAATTGCCTTCTATGAGAAGTTAAGGCTTCCTATCTCAGAATTAGAGCTTTCGGTGAGGTCATCCAACTGCTTTAGGGAGGAAGGGATTAAGTTAATTTCTGATTTGGTTAAGAAGACCGAAGATGAAATGTTGTCTCTGCGTAATTTTGGAAGGAAATCTTTAACTGAGATTAAGGAACTGCTTGCCGGCATGGGCCTTAGCATGGGGATGAAGATTGATTTGAAGAAGTTAAAACAGAAGTAANNTATGCGACATAAAATAAAAACTAATCGTTTTGGTAGATTCAGCAGTTATAGAAAAGCTACCCTTAATTCCATGGCTCGCGCCCTAATCATAAATCAGTCTATAAAGACTACCCATGATAAGGCTAAGGCTGCCGCCTCTGAAGTTGAGCATTTGATAACTTTGGCCAAAAGTCAAACGCTTGCCGCCAGGCGTCAAGCCCATAAGCAACTCTGCGACCACAAGTTAGTTAAGCGGCTATTTACCGAGACCGCGTCTTTATTTAAGGATAGAAACAGCGGTTATACCCGGATTTTGAAATTGGGTTATCGTCGGGGAGATGGCGCGCTAATGGCTATTTTAGAGCTTACCGAGAAATCAGTTAAGCCGAAAAAACAAAAGCACTTAGCGGCATCTTCGAAACATCCGGCGTCAGCCTTAGAAGAAAAGCCGCATGCTCATAAAATTGAAGAAAAACCCAAAGCGCCCGAGAAAAAAGAACCTTCTAAGAAATTCTTCGGAGGCCTGCGCGGTTTCTTTAAGAAAGAAAGAGACTCCCTATAAAATCAAATACCAAAAATCAAAATTATATTTCTTTTGGTTTCTTGCTTTCGGTTTTAGTAATTTTTAAATTTTGATATTTGATTTTTGATATTTGATTTTAAGACATGCTTCTTTCCAATAGAGTCCGAGATTTAAGTCCTTCCTCCACCTTACGGATTACCGCTTTAGCCAATAAACTGCGTCTGGAAGGTTTAGATGTGGTGAGTTTCGGCGCGGGTGAACCTGATTTTGATACCCCGGATTTTATTAAAGCCTCAGCTATTGAGGCTATTCGAAGCGGATTTACCAAATATACCCCTTCTACCGGCACGCCAGAATTAAAGAAAGCCATCCAGGAAAAATTCAAGAAAGAAAATAATCTTCAGTATTCTCCGGAGCAGATTATTGTGTGCTCGGGGGCCAAGCACTGCCTGTTTAATATCATATTGGCGCTTATTAATGAAGGTGATGAAGTTATCATGGGCCTGCCTTACTGGGTGAGCTATCCGGAAATGGTTAAGCTTGCCGGCGGGGTAAGCCGCTTTATTCAAGGAAGGAAAGAAAATTCTTTCAAGATTACCGCTAAGGAAATCAAAGAAGCCCTGCGCGCGCAAACAAAACTGCTGATTCTTAACAGCCCCTCTAATCCGACCGGAGCGGTCTATGATCGCCAGGAGTTGGAGGATATCGCTGACTTGTGCGTCGCGCGTAATATATATGTTATCTCCGATGAGATATATGAAAAATTAATATATGACGGCTTGAAGCATATCTCAATCGCTAGCCTGAATAGCGAAATCTATAAGCGCGCCTTTACCGTAAACGGCGTATCTAAGGCCTATTCGATGACCGGCTGGCGTATCGGTTATTTCGCCGGGCCGCTTGAACTGGCAGAGGCGGTGAAAAATCTTCAGGATCACTCTACCTCTAACCCTTGTTCGATCTCGCAAAAGGCCGCTCTTTCGGCCTTGACTTATCCGGATGAATGGACCAAAAAGATGCGCGAGGAATTTCAGGTGAGGCGGGATTACCTGATTAACCGGATAGATAAAATCCCTTCTTTAAGTTATGTTCGCCCCGCGGGGGCGTTTTATCTTTTCTGCGATATCTCCAAAACCGGCCTCAAATCCCAGGATTTCTCAACGCGCCTTTTGAATGAGGCTCAGGTGGCGGTGATTCCCGGGGATGGCTTTGGCTGTGATGAGTATATTCGTTTGAGCTTTACCTTGAATTTAGATACCATCAAAAAAGGAATAGATAAACTGGAAAGCTGGTTAAAGAAGATATGATTTACCCCGTTAGAGAACAAAGTTCTCTAACGGGGTTCAACTCGCTTGATGAAAAAGGGAACTCGTTGAAATGGATAAAACAATTGCCGAAAAAATCCTAAGCGCTCACGCCGGTTACGAGCTTAAAAGCGATGATTTTGCGGTCTGTCCGGTAGATTTTTGCTTTGGCCAGGACGGGACCAGCTCTATTATTATTGACCGGATTAAGGAGCTTGGGGTAGGCGGGGTTTTTGATAAAAAGAAATTTTGCATGGTGATTGACCATAATTCACCGGCCCCTAATCAGGGCGCCTCGGCTGTGCAGAAGAAGATGCGCGATTTCGCCCGGGAGCAGGGTGTTCATTTATACGATATAAATTGTGGAATATGCCATCAGGTAATTCCTGAGCAAGGCCATATCCTTCCCGGGTATCTGGTTTTGGGCGCGGATTCGCACACCTGCACTTACGGGGCTTTAGGGGCATTATCTACAGGGGTAGGCTCAACTGATTTGGCGATAGCCTTAGCCACCGGGAAAAACTGGTTTAAAGTGCCCCGGACCGCTAAGATAATAGTTAACGGCAGGCTTCCTCAAGGGGTATCAGCCAAAGATATAATTTTGCATATTGCCGGAGACCTGACTGCTAACGGAGCCACCTATATGGCCTTAGAATTTTACGGCCAGACAATAGATTCTTTAAGCTTAGAAGGCAGATTTACTATCTGTAATATGGTGGTGGAATTAGGGGCAAAGTGCGGTTTTACCCCGGTTGACGATAAGGTGAAGAAGTGGTTAAGCAAAAGGACCAATAGGAAATATAAGATATGCTCCGCGGACAAAAACGCTCACTATTGCCTGGTGAAGGAATACGACGCCTCTAAGATGGTTCCCGGCGTGGCCAGGCCGCATAGCGTGGATAATTACGCCAGAGTTGAAGAGGTCAAAGGCACGGTTATAAATGAGGCCTTTATCGGAACCTGCACCAACGGCCGGTTGGAAGATTTAGAGATAGCGGTAAAGATATTAAAAGGAAGAAAGGTGAAGAAGGGAATTAAGCTGGTGGTTGTTCCGGCTTCCCGGGAAATATATTTGGAGGCCTTAAGACGGGGATACTTAGAGGTTTTTATTGATGCCGGGGCAGTGGTGCTTAATCCGGGATGCGGGCCCTGCGTGGGAACGCATCAAGGCGTGCCCGCGGATGGAGAGGTGGTTATTTCCACGGCCAACCGTAATTTTTTAGGCCGCATGGGTAATCCTAAAGCCTTTATTTACCTTGGGTCCCCGGCCACGGTAGCGGCTTCGGCTATCGAAGGCAAAATTGCCGATCCCAGGAAGTATCTCAAATAGGAGTCTATTGAGTCTATCGAGCTTGTTGAGTCTATCGAGTTATTAAGTTTTAACTCAACGAACTCAAGTAACTCAATGAACTCAGGAAACTCAAGAAGGAGCGTTATGGAAATCCGGGAACTCTTAAAGTTAGTTATAGAAAAAAAGGCCTCTGATCTGCATTTCACCGAGAATGAGCCGCCTCTTTTACGCATTGACGGAGCTTTGCAGAGAACCAGCGGAGAACCGCTGTCCAAGGATGATCTTAAGCGGCTTATTTACAGCGTGCTTACCGATATGCAGAAGACGGAGTTTGAGCGGGAACTGGAGCTGGATTTTTCTCTGGCCCTGCCTGAGCTTGACCGTTTTCGGGTGAATGTGCATATGCAAAGGGGTTCAGTGGAAGCGGCCTTAAGGAGAATCCCTCTGGTCATCCCTACTTTCGAAAGTTTGAGGCTTCCGCCAATCTATGAGGCTCTGGCGCGTAAGCCTAATGGATTGGTTTTGGTTACCGGCCCAACCGGTGTAGGCAAGACTACTACCCTGGCCGCGATGGTGGATTTAATTAATCGGGAGAAAGAGGCCTTGATCATATCTATTGAAGACCCGATAGAATTCCTCCATAGTAATAAAAAAAGTATTATTAAACAACGCGAGATTTTTTCGGATACCAAGTCTTTTGCCAGCGCCCTGCGCCATTCCCTGCGTGAGGACCCTAATGTCATCATCGTAGGTGAGATGCGGGATTTGGAAACTATTTCTACCGCCCTTACCGCGGCAGAGACCGGACATTTGGTTTTGGCTACTTTGCATACTCCAAATGCCCCGCAGACTATTCAGAGGATTATTGATGTTTTTCCCGCTAATCAGCAAACCCAGATAAAATTACAGCTTGCCGATTGCCTCCAGGCGGTACTTTCTCAACTTCTGCTTCCTCATATCAGCGGCAAAGGCAGGGTGATGGCAACTGAAATTATGGTGGCAACTCCGGGTATCCGCAATTTAATCCGCGAGCAGGAGATTGAGCAAATCCCCACCTTNNCATCCGGATGAATTTAGAAATTTATAACCGCAAAAACGCAAAATGAACAGTAATAACAAAACCACACCGCAAAGAACGCAAAGAAAATCTTACAAGAGAGAAGGTGCGGGATGAAAATACAGGGCGAGGCGGTTTTATTGGGCGATAATATCAATACCGATTTTATAATTTCGGGCCGGTATAA
>DOMD01000196.1 GCA_003510525.1 Candidatus Omnitrophota bacterium | reverse complement strand
ATCATATAAGATTATAAAATGAGTTTTAAAATCGCCATTGGCCTAAGCACCAGGAAAGCTATCCCCGAGGCGGCTCAAGAGGCCGCGCTTAAATGCGTTTCCCAGCTTCCTGCCCCGGGTGATGCCAGCCTGGCTTTAGTATTCAGCACCCCGGATTTTGCCTCAGCCGGTCTCCTGAAAAGCATAAGGCAAGCCCTAAAAAGCAATATCCCCATTATCGGCTGCAGCGCGGTTAACCTGATTACCTCTGAGGGGATACAAAAAGAAGGAGTCATTATCGCCCTCTTATCGCTGGCCAACACCAAAATTTCCTGCGGCTTGATTGAGACAGACAAAAACAAAGACCCTTTATCAGGCGCGCAGGAATTAGGAACCGGCCTAGCCTCTCATCTTAAGGGACAGCGCCGCCAGTTCTGCCTTTTATTTAACGACGGCTTATCGGAGAACACCTCCGGCCTGATCAAAGGCCTGCAGAGCGTGCTGGGAGTAAGCTTCCCCTTTATCGGAGGGGGATCAAGCGATAATCTGAAATTCAGGCAGACCTATCAATACTACGACCAGCGGGTTTTAACTAAAGGAACTGTCTGCGCCTTATTGGCCGGAAAGCTTAACTTCGGCTTAGGCATAAAGCACGGCTGGAGGCCCCTGGGAAACGCGCGCGTTATTACCGAATCCAGCGGTAACATAATCAAAAAAATAGACGGTCAAAACGCCTGCTATCTCTACGAAGATTATTTTGCCAAAACAATAAAAGAATTAAAAAAAGAACTCCCGCGGATCAGCATCTTATACCCAATAGGCGTCCATCTTAAAGGAGAAAGTGAATATCTCCTGCGCAATATTATCTCGCTTAACGACGACGGTTCTATTACCACCCAGGGCGATGTCCCCCAGGGCAGTTCCATAAGGCTGATGATCGCGACCAAGGAATCGTGCCTGGAAGCCGCCCGCCAGGCGGCCTTGCAGGTCCAAGTCAATCTCCGGGATAAAAAAGCGGAATTTGCCCTGGTAATCAGCTCAGCCTCAAGAGCCTATCTTCTGGGAAGACAGGCTCACTCGGAAATAAAAATCATCCGGGAGATTCTGGGCCGGGAAACTCCTTTATTTGGATTTTACAGCTACGGCGAGTATGCCCCGCTGGGCTCAATAAATTATTACGGTCAAACTTACTTACACAACCAAACTATCGCTATTTTAGGAATAGCGCAAGAATAAGATGCCTAATCAGGAATATATTTTCGCGATATTAGGAATAGCCACAACCTCAACCATAATATTACTTAGTTTTGCTTTTATGGTGAAAACCCGCCGCATAAAACAGCTTAACCTGAACATATTTAACCTGCGCAAATCCCTGGAAGAAATGGATGAGCAGGCCAAACTGATTGTCCGCACCGACCTGGAGCTGAATAAAACCCACGAAGAACTGGATAAAAGGATAAACTGCCTCTTTGCCCTGCAGAGGATATCGCATGACTTAAGCCGGACCCTGGACCAGGAAGAGATATTCCTGCGCCTGAGCCCGGAGCGCCTCCAGGAAATCGGCTTCTCTAAAGCAATAATCTTTGAGAACGATGCCGCTCCTGGCGCGCTAAAACATCAAATCGGCTTCTCTGAAGAAGAATTATTATTAATCAAAAATGAATTCAGCCGAAAAAATATCCTCAGGATAATAAAAGAGGCTAACCGCGCCGTTTCATCTATCCCTGGGGAAGGAGCTGAAAATAATGAAACCGCTAAGACCATCCTGAATATAACCAAGCTGGATTCCTTTGTGATTGCCCCCATCCTGAAAAAAGACGGCTTTTACGGACTCCTGCTCCTGGGTAATGCCTCCCGGGAAACCCCTTTAACCGAGGGAGACGAAGAGCTGGCCTCTATTCTTTCCACTCAAATCGGCTAGGCCCTGGATAATGCCGAGCTCTTTGAACGCGCTTATTCCCAGCATCAGGAACTGGAAAAAAAGGTAATTGAAAGGACCAGGGAATTAAGCGACGCCCTTGGCGAGATACAAATCATCAACAAAAGAAAATCTGATTTTGTCTCGGCGGTCTCCCATGAACTGCGCACCCCCCTGACTTCAATCAAAGGCTACGCCTCAATCTTGTTATCGGAAAAACTCGGAGTCTTGCCCGCGGAAATAAAAGAGCGCCTGGGTAAAATCAATAAACACAGCGACGAACTCACCCATATGATTAACGACATGCTGGATATCGCCAGGATTGAATCCGGGAAATTCCTGATGAAGCTTGAGCCTTTAGACCTCCGGCAGATTACCGAATCCGTGATTGACCTCTTAGGGCCTCAACTAAAAGAAAAATCAATTAATATCCAAACTCACCTGCCGCCAGAACTGCCTTTGGTCCTGGCGGATAAAATTCAAATTCAACGGGTCCTGATCAATCTGATGGGCAATGCCATAAAATTCGTCTCCCCAAGCACCGGACAACTCAGAATATCCTCCCTTGAATCTGCCGATACCATCCAGGTTGATATTTCTGATAACGGTATCGGGATGAGCGAACATGACGCCTCAAGAATCTTTGATGAATTCTACCGGGTTGACAATACCATAAATCAGAAGGTAAAGGGGACCGGCCTGGGGCTTACCCTGGTTA
>DOMD01000170.1 GCA_003510525.1 Candidatus Omnitrophota bacterium | reverse complement strand
CTGTGGCTTCTATCGCGGAAGCGACGATTTCAATATTTTTAAGTTTCTCCATTGTCACATTAACGTTATCAGTACTCAATTTAGTTTTAACTGCAAAAGCTCCATCCTTAGTTACTACTATAGTATTTGTTATAAATACCCCTTCGCTACTATCTGCTTTTCTTTCAATCGTGATCCTTGACAATAATTCGGCAAATGTTTTACCGTAGATATCTGGTGCGGCACCGGTTATGGCAGTTGCCGCAAAAATACCACCTTCTCCTTTAAAATCTGCTGTCTTGTGTTCCTGCGTATAATCCTTCTCACTATATCCTAATCTTCTGAATTCTGATATATCCTCCTCAGTGAATTGTAGCGCGGTTTCTTTATTTACACTCTTAGAGGTCATTTTCTCTGAAACAACTTTATGAGTAAATTGTCCGCGCCCATTACGTGCTAATTTAGCAATAAGATAGGCCATTTTTGCCTCTGCCGATCCCATGCGGTCTATCACTATCATATGTTTACCATCCATTTTAAGGCCTAAGATGGCATATAGGCTAGGTATCAAATTTCCGTCACCAGGGGTTCGAATCGTAAGGTTTGGATATTTCTCTCTAAGTTTTTTGGCATCATCAATAATCTTCCCATGCCGGGCATTGCCTGACTGCTCATCAGCTTTTGACAAATCTCTCGTACGTTCACCTAATGCCACAAAAATTAGATTATTAACATAGTTTGCTTTAAATGCCTCAAGCGCTTCTGCATCATCAAGCCTAATTCCTTGTTCCTTTGCTAAAACCTTAACAATTTTATCTATTGCTTCACTTGGTAAATCGGAATACTCTACGCCTGCATCTGTTGGTGCGTTATAACGCGGACCCCAAACACGAGCATTATCCCAGATAGCATGCGTTACATCTCGATCATTATCAATAAAAGAAGTTACCGACCAAGTGCTAGTTGGATTAATTTTTGCACTCTCACCAACCATACCATTAGTATGCTCAACACCGTCGGTAGCAAGGAAACGAACCCTGATACCCTTTTCACGTAAACGCAAAACTTCATTCCTATAAGTTTCAAAGAAGTTCGAGGGTTCTGGATCTTGATATCCATTTGTATATCCAGACCAATAAATACGGCCTATAGGAAGAATGCTTTTAACCCCATCTCGAACACCTTCTTCAGCAGCCACTGCCGTAGCCACATTAGGATTTGCTCTGGTATAGTCTAAAATACTTAAAACAGTATTCTGCCCTGCTCTACTATCGATTACTTCCTTACGCTTACTTATTTCTTCTTTACCAATTCCCTCGGGGATGCCTACATCAGGAAAACCGGCTAACCCTTGAACAGCAGAGGTCAATACAACCTGCCGCACATCAGAATCTTTTAGAGCTTCATCCGTAAATGGTAGATTTCCATCCGGTATATCTACATCTAATCGTATTGCTTCCATGCTCTCAACCTTCAAGCCATAATGAACAAACACTTCCTTATTTTCTTTAGGTGCCACTATCGCCGAGGACGCGATAAACATCTCCAGCATGCCTGAAGGCCGGGCAGGTAAAGCCGGGGTAAGCGCCGGGACAATATCCTTGACTAAGTTTCTGGTATTCTCAACCCCCAGGCTTTTCATGGTGTTGGAGAATTTTATTGCCAGCTGGTCTCCGATCCTTTCCTGGCTTGACTTAGACAGATTATAGGTTGATTCTTTAATCAGGGTAAGGGAATTGCGGAATTCAGCGGCTTTTTTCCATAACTCATCTTCTGATTTTTTTGTCTTTTCCATGGCGTCTTTCAGGATGGTTTGATAGATATCCTGATGATTTGCTTTTAGATCCCTTAAGACCACGGTCATATAATCGGTGGCCAAATGGACTTCGCCGGCGCCGTTCTCCATAATTTTGCTGAATTCACTCTCCGGAAGCGTGGAGGCTCCGTGCTGGACCACCAAGACTCCGTATTCCCGGCCCAATTGCGCCAAGGCCTGCATTGCCTTAAAATCAATCTGCCCGCCTACACCGTGTCCGGTGCCGGTCTGAATGGCTATCTTGCGCAGGCCCGGGGCGGTCTGATACTGATTATATTTGGTCCTCAGATTATATAGCGCTTCTTTGCTCCAGACTCCCTTTGGCGAACCTACAATCTGAAGAATCTCGTCTTCTTTTCCTTGAGCGATTTTTGTCGTCATAAATCCTAACATTTTGTTATAAAGCTCAGTGAAGGCGGTGAATTCCCCGGGCTCGCTGTTCTTTTTGCCTACCTCTCCGATCTCTCCGCCTACGGTTACCGTAATACCTTCAGGCTCAAGGGCCCTAACCTGGAGGGTATCCATAGCGGTTTCCTGGGCATTAATAATCTGGTCACGGACGATTTCTTTTGCTAAACCGAGAGTATCCTCTTTTATTCTTTGGGTAAATCTTTCCATGGTTTCCAGGAGCTTTATCAATCCGGCTTTCTTATCGGCCTTGGTCTCCGCAAAAAACTTTTGGTCACATTCGCTTATAATCCGGGCATAATACCCCTGCTGGTTATACATTGTAAGGGTATTTGCGGTGGTGGTTACGGCATCCTCTACGCCGATCGCTTTTGACCAGCTCGCGAAGATCTCATCGGCATACTCTAAAAGCTTCTTTTGAGTTTCTAACTTCTTTTTTGCTTCCTCGGCTTTATCCGTAGCTTTAGATGCCTCCCCTTCAAGGTCTTCGATGACTTCCTTGCTGGGTACAATTGTGGAATTGTCGCTGTCAATACCAAAATAACCGCCTTCGATGGCTTCTTTTATCTCTTTAAAGCTCTTTTCTCTTACTTCATCCCTGTTCTTAACGAACTTCTCCGCGTTCTTCTGATAATGGTCGGCCTGTAAAAAGATATGGCCCTGGTAATCTTCCATTATGGCCGCGGCATTAGCTATGGCCCAATATTCCGCCGGAGGCTGAGCCGTGTATCCTTTCTCGGAAAGGGCAAGCTCAAGAATAATGGCTCCCGCGTCTATTTTCGCGGCCTCACGGAAGATCCTGCGCATAGATTCTAAGGTCAAGGTCCGGATGTTAAAAGCCGGCACGGTAAACTTCTTNNTGTAAAATCCTCCGGGCTGAGGCCTTTACATCAGGATTAGCGGCTACAGCCGCGGCCTTGGCTAAAATCTCAGCGCCTTCGGATTTAAAACGAGCCTCATCTAAAATAATAATATCATTAGGGGTTATCCTGATGATCCCTGTGAGGGATTGGGTGAAATTTGCTTTTTCTGCTGTGGCTTCTATCGCGGAAGCGGCGGTCTTTTCTATTTGTCTATTATCCTGTATAGCGCCTGTCTTCCGGACCTTCTCGCCGTTTAAGAAAAGAACCTTATCATTGGCCTCAGCCGCTGAGGAGGTTGGGTCTCCTTCTATCTTGAACGTGTTCTTTATCTGCTCCGCGGTAGGCATTGTGAGCATTCCCCCGCTCATATACCTGCG
>DOMD01000013.1 GCA_003510525.1 Candidatus Omnitrophota bacterium | reverse complement strand
ACCGTGCAAAAAGAAACGCCCAGCATTTCTGCAAGGCGCTCTTGGGTAATTCTTTTTTTAAGCCGGTATTCTTCCAGCCTTTTGATTAAGTCCATAAGGTTTTTTACTTCCTATGCCCGTAAGAGTCGTAAGTAATCCTTTTGGGCCTCTCTTACGGCGCCCGCGATAAATTCCCTAAAGTCCTTATCGTCTGTGCGCGCTTTCTCCAGTGCCTGTATGTAGTCTCTACGTAGAATAGGCGGGATTATCGCTATGCAATAACCTTTTTGCAATAAAATTAAGTTCATTGAGAGCCTGGCAACCCTGCCGTTGCCGTCAATAAAGGGGTGTATAAAGGAAATTTCTTTATGAACCAACGCGGAGTAGTCTACGGGGTGGTTTTTATTTTCTAAATCTTTGCCCTTGCTTATAAACTCCCCCATGAGTCCAGGGATTTGTCCTGGGCCCGGCAGAGTGTATTTCGAGCCGGAAATAAAAACTTTTTCCTTCCTGTATTTGCCTGCTTTTGTTTCGTCAATTCTGCGATAAAATAATCTATGCAATTTCTTAATATCGTCTTCTGCGATTCCCTTGGCTTTAGCTAACTTATAAATGTAGTCGTACGCCTCACTATGCCCCAATGCTTCGTAGTAGTCCCTTATGGGTTTCCCGCCTATGGTTATGCCGTCCTCTAAGACAACCTTTGTCTCCGTCTCGGTAAGGGAGTTTCCTTCTAGCGCGTTTGAAGTATAGGTCAGGCCTACCCGGTAATATTCCTTTAATTGTTTGAGTGTGTTCGGCGGTAACGGCCTATAAGCGTTAATTTCTTCTTGAAGTTTATCTATCTCTTTCAATATCTCGTTCATTTATCCCCCCCCTCTGGAAGCGTTGTTTACTACAGCTAAATATAGCACTTTATATCAATCTGTCAAGGCAAATCTTGAGCTCCAGCGGTTATTTAGGCCGGTCTTGGCGAATTAAACTTCCAGGAGCTGAACTGTTACGGAAATATTCAAGCTAATCACGAAAAAACCGGAATTTTGACCGCGCCAAGAAAAGGCCGGTTGCTTTTTCATAAGCAACCGGCCTTTGTTTTTGGTGCGAGGAGAGGGAGTTGAACCCTCACAGTTTATGCAACCAACAGCCCCTCAAACTGTCGCGTCTGCCAGTTCCGCCATCCTCGCAATTTTTTATTGCCCTGTTAATTTCTTAAATCGGATTCGAAAAATTAATTGCCCCGCGTGGACTCGAACCACAATACTCAGATCCAGAATCTGATGTCCTACCATTAGACGACAGGGCAGAAATTCTACCAGGCCTTTTGCTGGAGCCAGGCATCAGTCTTGCTGGCATAATTCCAGGCGGCGCGGACATCCTGGCTGAGGCCATTAAGGGTGTTACAGCCGGCCAGAGAAACAGCGGTAATCAACAGTAAAAATAAAACTATAATTTTGCGCATATTTTTATGAGCTATGTTTCTTTAATAAATTTATTCAAGCGCTGTTTTATCTTTTCCCGGCCCAGGACTTCCATTAACTCAAATAACCCTGGGCCAATAGTCTTACCGCTTAAGGCTGAGCGCACCGGATGAATCAGGTCTCCGGCTTTGATATTTAACTCTTTGACCAAAGAACGAAAGGCATTTTCAATATTCAGGCAGTCAAAATTTTCCAGAGAATCCATTCTTTCAATAAGGAGTTTGAATTCCCGGGAATAATCCTTAGCCTCCAGGCGCTTGGCGGCCTCGGGGCTGAATTCCAGCTCATCCTTAAAGAAGAAATCACTGTAGTCCGGAAAATCCGCCAAGGTGGTTATACGTTCACGGAATAATTTTACTACAGATAATAAGTATTTTCTATCAAAACTTTCTTTAATCTGCCCTTTCTCCAAAGAATAAGGCTTGACCAGCTCTAATAATTCTTCATCGCTTAATTTTTTGATATACTGGGAATTAACCCAATCCAGTTTTTCCAGGTTAAAGGCCGCGGCGGTCTTATTGGCGTCTTTAATGTCAAATTTCTTAATCGCTTCTTTCAGCTCAATTATCTCCTGGTCACCTCCCGGAGACCAGCCTAAAAGCAGGAGATAATTGGTAAGCGCCTGGGACAAGTAACCCATTTTGCGATAATCGCTGACGGCCGTAGCCCCGGTCCGCTTAGAAAGCCGGCCCCCCTCGGTTCCCATAATCAGCGGCAGATGAGCGAACTCCGGAATAGGAAACCCCAAGGCCTGATAGATAATAATCTGCTTAGGAGTATTGGAAATATGGTCATCTCCCCGGATAATGTGGCTAACCTTCATCAAGGCGTCATCAATTACGCAGGCAAAATTATAGGTCGGACTTAAGTCAGATTTGATTAATACCTGGTCCTTGATTACCGAGGTATCGAACTCAATCGGTTCCTTACGGATCAAGTCCGGAATTATTATTTTTTGCGGGGTAACCTTAAAAATTATGGCCTCGCCGTCTTTATAAGCCAGGCCTTTAGCTAACAATTGCTGGGCATAGTCCCGGTAAAGCTGAAAACGCTCACTCTGATAATAAATCTCATCCCACTCTAACCCCAGCCAGCTTAAGGAGTTAAGAATCTCGTCTAAATATTCCTTCTTGGAGCGCGCCAAATCCGTATCTTCAATGCGCAGGATAAACTTCCCGCCCTTAGCTTTGGCGTAAAGCCAGTTAAACAGGGCGGTGCGCGCCCCGCCGATATGCAGGTTTCCGGTGGGGCTGGGGGCGAAGCGAACTCTAATCATTGTAACCTCTGTGAGCGTAGTCCTGAGCTTGTCGAAGGGCGAAACGAACTCTAAGCATTCCTTAATCCTTCTTCCATCGCTTGTGTATTTAACTGTATAAGCTTGGGGTTGTTTTTAAAGGCTTCGGGTAGAAGCTTTAATATTCCCTCTTTCGATAAAACCTTTTTTCTCCCGATATACGCTCCCAAAGCTGCCATATTGGCTGATTTTATATTCCCTAATTTAGAAGCGATATCGCTAAAAGGGATAGAATTAATCTTGGCCGGGATATTATCCGGTAATGATTTTGCCATCGAGCTGTTAATGAAAACTTCCGAACCCTTAGCGGCCAGGCCGATAAACTTGTCTACCGAAGGCTGGTTCATCGCGATCAGGGTATCAGTCTGCTCTACGCAGGGTGAGGCGATTTCCCGGTCGGAAATGATTATTGAGCAGTGGGAGGTGCCGCCGCGAACCTCGGCCCCATAGGCCGGCAAAAAAGTAACAAACTTATTCTCCCGCATTGCCGCCCAGGAAATCAACTTTCCTAAAAACATTACCCCTTGTCCGCCAAAACCACTGATAATAATTCTTTCAATC
>DOMD01000169.1 GCA_003510525.1 Candidatus Omnitrophota bacterium | reverse complement strand
AACGCTTATAGCAACAAAACGGTTAGTTCTGATATATTTCCACATAAATTAATTCCCTGCTTCCTTTAACTCGATCCAGCGCCCGGATTAATAAGAAATATTTATTATATTATTTTCCAGAATAGAATTATAAATATTCCTGGCCAAGAGATTATAGCCATCTTCATTTGGATGCCAATTATCATCCGAGAAATAATCTCTGCGATTCGGCAGATTTCTGAAAATAGCATAATTATCCACAAAAGGAATCTTAAATTCCTCAGCTATTTGTTTTTGCGTAAAGTATAAATCGTCATTTACATTTCCTGGGTATCCTGAAATAATAATGTCAACTCTGTTGGCTTTACATGTTCTTACCATCGATCTTATGTCATAGTTCGCAACCATAGCGAATATGTCGAAATCATATCTCTCTCTAGCTGCTTCCTCCAAATTCTCTCCAGAAATTCCGGAAGGAAAATAAAAATTCCATCTTTCGCGATATGGCACTATTGAATAATAAACCAATTTGAATAATTTACACACTCTAAACTGGCCTAAAAATACCGATATTTTTAAAACGGATTCTGAAATAAATCTACTCTTATTAAACAACAAAATATTGCTTTTATCCAGGTTCCACCAGTTATTTGCTCCTGTCATAATAATTATCAAATCAGGAACATATTTCTTAATATAACCTTCCAGTTTTCTATTAATCTCTGAAGTATTTTGCCCTATAGTTTGATCAAAGAAGCATTGAGTGTTCAAATCGGGGAATTTTTTATTAAGCATATTTTCAAGCTGTTTAGGATAGCCTTGCGATATGGGATTACTCGCGCCAATACCCCATGTTGTTGATTCACCCAAACAGAAAATTTTATAACCAGCCTCCGTATTTATAGGCGGTGGATATATACGATTATACGCAAAACCGGCTAACCGCAAAGAAAGCTCAAGGCACACAATCAGAAAAACAATACCCCAGATTAACAGGGACGCGCGGCCGATAAATGAATACCTGTTCCCCGCCTCAGCGACAGCACCAAACCTACGCTCCTTACTAAACATATTTGATTTTTATCTTTTCTATTTGCTCGGCTATCGCGATTTTTACGCTACAGCCTTAACGTTAGGATTCATAGCCGGCTTATTAATGATGGCCCTGGAAAGGCCAAGACTGCTAATTTCTTCAATCATTACTTCGACACGATTATTTCTTTCGTTACGCCCAATGCCGTTAGAATCCTTAAAGAGCATGGGATCGGTATGCTCCTCCCAGGAAATTTCGTATTTTTGCCTGTTTTTTCCCATATCGGCAAGCGGGAATAAGGTGCATCCGGATACATTTGTAACTTCATTTATATACTTCTTATTCTTAACGATGAATTTTAATGTTTCATTAAAATCATCATCGGTTTCCCCGGGGAAGCCGACAATAATATTGATATTCACGCATATTCCCGCCTCATAAGTAAGTTTAATTACCTCTTGCGCTTGGTCTGAAGCATAGCCCTTCCCCATTTTCTTTAAAACGTGGTCTGAACCGCTTTCCACCCCGTAAATCAATGTATGGCAACCCGCGCGTTTCATTTTAGATAAGATATTCCGATCCATATCCCCGCGAACAAGCGCATAGCTTACCCAGCTGAATTGAGCCCCGGAATCAATTATTAAATCACAGATCCCGGACAACTGCTTTAGATTACCATTGCAGGCAAGGTCAATTATCTCAAAAGCCTTGGTTTTATTATAAACGATATGATACTCTATCTCATTCATAATATGCCGCGGGGATCTAAATCTATAGCGCGGCCACATTACGCAATCCATACAATAGGCGCATCTCCTGACGCAGCCACGGCTGAAAAGCATAGGTAAAGGTTTATATGTGCTATCTATATTATATCCGTTTAAATCAAATCCGTTAAAAGTCGGAAAAGGTAACTCATCCAGATTCCGGACTTCTTCCGAAGCCATCCCTGCCTTTACCCCTAAATCATTGGCTAACAGCACTCCCGGACCATTCACAATTTCACGATGATTATAATACGCGTCTACTATGTCGCGGAGGACTTGCTCGCCTTCGCCGATCACATATACATCTGCAAATGCAGGCTTGATTTGATCCCGCGGATGTTCACTGAATGTTCCCTGCCCTCCAAAGACTATCAACCTTTCGGGATCTCTATGTTTGATTTTCCCGGCCATACGGTTAGCCGCATAAATACTAATCAAATTAACCGAGAAACCGATAATCCGGATGCCGGTTTCCATAAGGTCTTCAATAAATTCATCAATTTCACCTTCAAAATTATTAAAAACCATTTCGGCTATTTCACTCTGAAAATATGAATTCACGCAATCAATTTGCCAGAAGCGCCTAAATTCGGCCTTAGCGTTATTATACAGTTTCAGGCTCAAATCATATACAGACACGGTAAAACCGTTTCGTCTTAGATTAGCGGCTAAATAAGCCACCCCGATATGCGGCATTTTAATAAAAAAAGGCGGCGGGATAATTAAGATTATTTCTGTCTTTTCCATGATTACCTGAGAGATCTTACACTTTAAACTTAGCCATTAAACCGGCAAATCCTATCTTTCCAATAAGGCCCAAGATTCTTCTCTTGGAAACAGGCAAGGCTGTAATTCTATTATGCATAGAAACATTCCTGCTTATGTCATCACAGCTTTTATGGCATCCTGTCTTGCAATTCGGATCATTTCCAATCAAGGAAAAAAATTCATCGTCTTTGCGCATAGCGAGCGTCTTTTTTCGAAAATAAATCTGCTTTCGGGAATTCCATATCTTTTTAAAAGACTGTTTATGAAGATTTCCCACGGGAAAACGGTGGGACTTAAGGCAGGAATTGACATCGCCATTGGGCATAATCCGGGCAAAAAGCCAGCCCACGTAACAGGGCAGGCTGTCTATGAATTGAGTATCATATTCGGCGCATTGGGCATCGGGGTTAGAAATACGGCGCAGAAAATGCTGCAGGTTAAGTATCTTCGGCTTATGGTTAACCCGCGGATCAAGGAAACCTTCCGGGATTTCCTTACACTGCTTCAATAGGGATTCCCTTTCTCTAACGGAAAGTATAATCTTATCAGTAGCTCCCGGAATAGTATCAACCAATGTG
>DOMD01000001.1 GCA_003510525.1 Candidatus Omnitrophota bacterium | reverse complement strand
CCGCAATGTTTATTATCCATGATTTATTTTCTTAGTTCTTAGCTCTGAGTTCTTAGCTCTGCTTTATTATTATATCTTAATTCCCTTGGCTTGCCACTAAAACTTAAGTATAATACACCTTATGGAGAAATATTGCTTGTTTAGACGGTTTCGAGAATCGGCTAAAGCTCATCCTGATGCTGTTGCCTGCCAGACAAAAGAAGGTAATATTTACCAAACCTTTACCTACGCCCGGCTTTACGAATTAAGCTTAAAATTCGCTAATCTCCTAAAACAAGAAGGCCTGGCCAAAGGCGAGCGCGCGGCCATACTTCTGGAAAATTCTCCTTTCTGGCCGGCAATATACTTTGGGATAATAGGCATAGGGGCGACTGCCGTGCCCATAGACCCCAAACTCACCCCTTACGAAGTCAATAACGTCCTCAGGGATTCCGGGGCCAGGATACTCTTTAGCTCAGCTGAGCTTTATGAACCGCTGGAGGCCAGGCTAAAAAACATACTTTCTTTTAAAAAAACGCTCCTTTATCCCTTCAAGGAAATAGACACCCTAAGGCCTGAAGAAATATCGGTTGAAAACAATCCCCAGGACATCGCCTCTATCCTTTATACCTCCGGCACCACCGCCTCTCCTAAAGGGGTGATGCTTACCCATAAAAACTTCTCTTCTAATTTTGAGAGTATCTTTGGGCTTAAAATAATCCTGCCCCAGGACAATATTATCGCCCTTCTTCCCCTGCATCATTCTTATCCCTTTATGGTTACCCTGCTCACCCCGCTTTTTACCGGAGCGAAAATAACCTTTTTAAACAGCCTAAAATCCGAAGACCTGCTTAAGTGCTGCGAAGAAACCAACGCCACTATCTTAGTGGGCGTGCCCCAGCTCTATCACCTCCTGCATAAGGCTATTTTTGAGAAAATCCCTAATCCCTCAATTTTCCTGCCTATCCTTAAAGCCGGAAATCTGGTGCGTAAGTCCCTGCGTCTGAACCTCAACAAAATCCTGCTTAAAAAACTACATCAAAAATTCGGTTCCTCCTTGCGCTTTTTTGCCTCTGGCGGGGCCCGTTTAGACCCCAAGGTCGGCTATGAATTAACCCTGCTGGGCTTTACTATTTTAGAGGGCTACGGCCTAACTGAAACCTCACCCGTAGTTACCTTTAATCCCCTAAAGCGGGTCCGAATCGGCTCAGTAGGGCCACCCATACCTAAGGTAAAGATAAAAATAAATAACCCCAACCGCGAAAATGCCGGTGAGGTCCTCATCCAGGGCCCCAATGTGATGAAAGGCTATTATAAAAAACCTAAAGAGACGCTGGAGGTTTTAAAAGAGGGATGGTTTTATTCCGGAGACTTAGGATTCATTGATAAAAAGGGATACCTCCATCTTACCGGACGATCCAAAGAAATAATTGTCCTTTCTAGCGGTAAAAATATCTATCCTGAGGAAATCGAAAACCATTACCTGAAAAGCCCCTATATCAAAGAGATGTGTGTTTTAGAAACAACCTCCGCCGGACTGTCTTCCTTATACGCGGTAGTATTTCCCAATGTTGATTATTTCCGTAAAACCCGGGAGATAAACATCCAGGGTAAGATCCGCTGGATTTTAGAAAACCTTTCTAAAGAGCTTCCTTCTTATAAGCGGATTATGGGTTTCACCATCGCCAAAGAGGAATTGCCTAAAACCCGCTTGGGAAAACTGAAAAGATACGAAATTAAGGCCGGATATTTACCCGCCGGCGGAGCTCCTGGAGCCGAAATAGGGCAGATAAAAAAAGATGCCGTTTCTGATGAGGGCCTTGCGCCCCGGGAACCGCTGACCGCAAAGATCTTAGAATTAGTCTCTCAGCAGTTAAAGACTAAGGTTAATCTCAACGACCATTTAGAGCTGGATTTAGGGATTGATTCCTTAAGCCGGGTAGAGTTAGCCATCGCCTTTGAGAAAAAATTCAATGTCAATATACCCGACGCGGATTTCTCGGAAATCTTCACCGTGAAAGAATTGATCGCCAAAATAGGCTCTCTTTTAAATACCGGCCAAGAAAAGCTTAAGCCTAATCTTCAGCCTGTCTGGAGCCAGATTATCCAAAAGGAGCCGAAACGGGAAATCTTAGATAAAATCGTCCTTCGTCCCGGTATCGCGGATAAGATAATTTCCTTCCTCCTGCTCAATTTAACGCTTTTAGCCTTAAAGATATTCTGGAAACTAAAAATAAAGGGCAGGGAAAATTTACCCCTGGATAAACCCTTCATCCTCTGTCCTAATCACGCCAGCTACTTAGACGGCTTTGTGGCGGCGGCCAGTGTGGGGATAAGGCGGGAGTTAAATCTATTTTTCTTGGGCTACAGCGTGTATTTCCAACACCCTTTGGTGAGATGGGCGGTAAAAATCGCCAGATTAATCGCCGTTGACCCGGCGGTTAATCTTACTGAGGCAATGCAGGCCTCTTCTTATGTCTTGCGTAACAACAAATCCCTGTGCGTATTTCCTGAGGGCGAGCGCTCCATAGACGACCAGATTAAACCTTTCAAAAAAGGCGCCGGCATATTGATCAAAGAAACTTCCGCCCTGGTAGTCCCCTGCTATATCCAGGGTTCACACCGTAGCTGGCCCAGGGGAAAAACCTTTCCCATTCCATCTCCGATTAAAATTATCTTTGGGAAACCTTACACCCGGGAAGAGCTAAAAGAAACAGGGGCGAAAAAAACGGATGGGGATGAATACGAGGCAATCGCGGCTGGGTTAAGAGAGAAGGTTATGGAGCTTAACGCCTTAACCTAAACGCACCTTGATCAGATTTTCTTTATTATTCAAATCTTCTCTTTTAAGGATATAGCGGTTATTCTTAGAGAGAATTTGTTTTTTATCTCCCACATAGACATCTTGGACGCGGTAAACATCCTTAGAAACTTCTCTGGTAAAGACAACCTCAACCGGATTATCCCGCAGGCTTAATTTTACCTTGATTTCCTTACTAATGAAGTTACTCCGGGTAAGCTTGGGCTCTAAACAGATATTACCGAAATTGAACTTTATCCCCAAAACCTCTTCTAATAAGGTATAGATATACCAACTGGCTGAGCCGGTAAGATACAGATAAAGTCCTCTTCCCTCATTATTAAAATATTCCGGGATAAGCGGATAAATCTTTCCTCTATCGTTTAGCGCCATCTTGTAAATGGAATCAAAGGCCTCAAAGCCTTCACTAATAAAGCCTCTACCATATAAAGCATTGGCCAGCATTACTACCATATGGCTGAAAAAAGCCCCGTTTTCTTTGTCGCCGTAGGAAAAGCCGAAGGCCCTTCCTAAATCCAGATTATGGTGAGAATTAAAATTGGTATTCAGGCGAAATCCCCCTAATTGTTTATCCTGGAGATATTTTTTTATTGAGGCCCAGGCCCGCTTAATCTGCCGGCTATCCGCTCCCCCGCTCATTATGGCAAAGACCTGGGAGGGAAGAAGCATCCGGATATTCTGCCCGGCAGTCTTTCCCTCTACCCGGTTTCCCTTATTATCATAATAACCGTTAAAAAAACCCTCCTTAAGCCATTCTTTTTCTCTCAGCCATTTAAATAAATGCCCTGATTTTGCCTTTAAATCCGCGATCAAATCTTCCAGGATGATTTCTTTTTTATCTCCACTTACGTTTTTTACCCGGCTCAGATACTCATCTAATCTTTTATGCTTATAGGAATAATCGTTATATTGGGTTGAGTTTCCAGCGGCATCCAGAAGAAAAGTCAACTCCGCTAAAATATTTACTTTTCCAACCTTTTCCTTCAGCTTTTCCAGGAATCCGCAAAGGTCAGCTAAGTTATGGGCATACATAAAGCTAAAGGTTACGCTCTCCCCGTGGTCCGGGGCCATATCCAAACCGTCATTCCAGTCGGCATTCTCTAAGCGGATAATATTGTGCCGGCCCACGTTAAAAAACTGCACTAAGTTCTGAACCAGAATATGTTCTAAGATACTCCCGCGGTAAACCTCGCCATCTTTGGTATGTAAGATATAGCTCTGGTGATGAAAATCCCGGTTTACCTCCCGGGCCCTCCTTAGCTGATGGTCCTGGAAATAGACATCCTCTTCCAAAAGGATATCTATATCCGCGGTCTTATTCAGATACAGCCGTAAAGTCAGATAGGGCCAGATTCCGTGATCCATCCACACCCGGCTGATGCGGTTGCGGTCCGAGATGAATTCTCCGTCTTTGGTAATAATAGTGGCGTTAGAGCCGTCAACGCGCACTCCTTTAAAATTATTCAGGATAAAACTTCTGGCCCCTGGCCCGGCTTGAGTCAAAAGCAAGGTTAAGGCGTCCTGCCAGAGGTCGCGCCAGCCCCGGCCGCCTTTACCGTAATCAAAATGGGGCAGAAAAGAACAGCCGAACAGCTTTCTTAAGGTGGGCTGAAGCTTTACCCAGAGCAGCCAGTTATTGTAATTTTTATCCTGGAAATCAAACTCTAAAGCCGAAAGATGCTTCAACCAATACTTTTTAGTCTCCTCCAGGCTTTTTTGAATTTTCTCAGGGCGGTCAAATCTAATAAAGGTATTTTGAATATTTTCCTGAGCGGTATCTATACCGATAAAGAGAAAATATTCCGCGGTATTATTCTTTTTTAAGGTTTTTTCTTTAAAACGAAACGCGGCGCAGGATTCTTTACCGTCAAATTCGGGAAGCTTTTTAGAGGCAGGCTTAACCTTTTTTTCTATGGCGTCCGGACCGGTTACATCCGACTCTCCGAAAAAATAATCCAGAGTGGGAAATTGCCCGACGGGCGCTATTTTTTGGCCTTCAAAGCCCAAGGCATAATAAATAACCTCATTGACCTTATGCCCTTTTTCATCAAAAACCATGGTCGGCTTAAGCAGGATGCCGTAGGTATCCAGATAGACCCGGTTCAATAAAGAGCTGACATGCCGGTGGTCCCGCAGGCATTTTTCCGAACGGCCATAAAGCGGAATAAAGGAAGTTGGCGTAATCTTTATCTCTTTGTTACCCTTATTCCGGACGCTGATTCGGGTAATCTCCGTCGCGCAATCATAAGGGATAAAGGTAAGGATTTCTATTTCTAAGGCTCCTATCCTCTTGATAATTTTATGATACAGCAGCCCGGCCTCTAAAGTATCCTGGTAAGCGCAAGACAGCCTTAGGGAGCGGCCGCCGGTTTTAAGAAAAAATTCCCGCCGGCAGAGGAGATTGCTCCTTAAGTCCTCAATACTTACCGGAGCCATTAAAAAATGTTCGTTATCTTTCTTGACATCCCCGGACAGATTCGGGCTGATTGAGCTCAAAAGACTGCCATCCTGATTAGTCAGCGGAAAATAAAGATTATATTTATGGGGGTCTTTAACTCTAAATGTCCCCTGATTATCAATAAAGCGGTAAATCATTCTTATAAGCTCCCTCTTTTATAGCAATTCACTCGAAACAATATCGCAGAACAAAAATCCCTTCTTGGTAAGTGAAACTCTTTTTATTTTACCGTCTTTTTTCTCGTAGTCAATGAGTTCCTTTTCCTGTAAGCCGATTATTGAAGCTTTTTCCAGCCTTAAGAAATCAAATCCTGTCTTCTCTTTAAACCACTCAAGGTTTATCCCTTCCTTAGTTCTGATTTTAAGCGCGGCTGTTTCTTTGGCTTTCTGGACATCATAAAGTTTTTCCTGAGACTTAATAACACTGCCTCCCTTTTTAATTCTCGCGATATACTCTTTGACATCGGGAATATTCTTCTTTCTTACGCCGTCAATATAGGAAACTGCCGATGGGCCTAAGCCGATATAAGGCTCATTTTTCCAATAGCTGAAATTATGCCGGCAGATATAACCACTCTGGGAAAAATTGGAGACCTCATAACGTTTAAATCCGCGGCCTTCCAGAAAATCAACCGCGTATTCATACATTCCGGCCACCGCCTCGTCTTCTAAAGGTTTAATCAAGCCCTTCTTGAGCATTTTAGATAAAGCCGTGCCTTTCTCATAGGTTAAAGAATAAGCCGATATATGCGTAACCGGCAAACTGACTGCTTTTTGCAATTCCTTTTTCCAATCCGGCAATCTTTCATCCCAGAGGCCAAAAATCAAATCAATGCTGATATTCTTAAATCCACTGCTTTGGGCCAGATAAACCGCCTCTTGGGCTTTGCGGCAGTTATGAATCCGGCCTAACTTTTTTAGCTTCTGATCGTCAAAAGATTGCAGGCCCACGCTTAAGCGATTTACCCCATTCACCAGAAATAACTCCGCTGATTTTTTACTAAAGCTTTCCGTTAACCTCAATAGTAAATTCAATTCCCGGAGTAAAGATTTTCTTAAGGCTTTTGAGCAGTGGACCCAGCAAATTTATTCCTAATACCGAAGGCGTCCCGCCCCCGATATAAATACTGGAAACCGGCGCGCCTATCTCTCTGATCTGCTTAATCAGCACCTGGATATAATCCGAGGCTAACTTTTCTTGAGAAACCGCGCTGTAAAAATCACAATACAGGCATTTCTTTGCGCAAAAAGGGATATGGATATATAAGGAAGGCGCCATTACACGATAATCTTCAAAACCTCTTTTATCGGCTGGCCTTTAAAAATATCTAACTTTCTCGCGGAACTGGTGCAGGAATGGACCGAGGTTTTTAATGCCTCTTCAATAGTGGATATTCCGGTAATTTTTATCGCGACATCTTTAAATTTTTCCGCCGCTTTCAGATTTAAATACCCGCACATCACATAGCCGCGGCTTCCCCTTAAAAGAATAAGGTTTTTACTCTGCAGGCTTAGTAAAAATGCCTCAATGTATTTTCCGCCTATTTTAATCTTTGGACACTTTATCATAAGTTTATCTCTGCTTCTATCTTCTTGATTAAATTGTCCGCTTCCCTAGCTAAGGAAGCGGAGCCTAATTTGGCGGTTTCCAACTCCCGGGTTAGGGATTTCAGACTGCCTAAAAATCTCTTCAACAATGAAAGCCTCTTTTCCTGGCGCGCCTCTTCAGGCTCCAGCTCCCGGCGCTCTCGGATAAGATTAGTTAAATCTTTTCTGACCTCCTGGACATCTTTGCCTTTCTCAAATATCGCTTTCTTCAGGCCGGCGTAGTCCTGAGCGTCCAAATCTTTTTTATTCTTGGCCTGGCGCAATAAATCCACCGATTCATAGCCGGGCACCAAGGCCGCATCCTGGGATTCGGCATAATCGCTTTTTAAATACTGCGGCTCTTCTTTTTCCAGAAAACAATAGCTCCTTAAAAGCTTCATCGCTGTCTGCTTGCGGATGCCGATTTCCTTGGCCGCGTAAGCATCTATGGTGTTATAGCCCCATTCTTTATATAACTTATCCTTCCATACCGTATATAAGGCCCGGCCTAATTCTATCCAGGAAGTCTTAAAATCCTTGGCGCTCTTTAAAACATGCCGGCGGAAAGAGTCCGGATCAGCCTCCTGCATCCTTTGCTCAAGATTATCCAAGGATTTAGTCTTATAAGTGCTCATTATTCTCCTATTGTGGCGCGTCTAATGCTTCTTTACATTTGAAGCGCGCAGCGTTGTCATTCCCGCGAAAGCGGGAATCCAGAAGTAGAAATATTTCTGACGCGCTACACTATAATATCTTTAATAGATTTAATCCAGTTTTGGGATCAATATCCTTTTGAGCCTTAATGCCTTTTAATTCAAACACAATCGCCTCAATCACCAAAAAGACCTTGGAGTAATTGCGCACACAACCGGTTAAAGTTTTATTCTTTTTTCCCATTGCCGTATGCACGTGGACCTGGGGACCTTTTTTATTGGTAAAAAGCGTCCCGATTCCCATTGCCTCCCAGGCATCCTTAAAAGCCACCCAATTCGGCTCAGGCGGGATAACCGGTTTCTTTGGCCCGGTAACCAAATCCCCTTTTTTAAGCGCGCCTAAGAATACAAACGTGGCTGCTTTTATACGCTCTTTTCTGGCTAAGGCCTCAAGCTCTTTGATAATGATATCATCGTCTTCAAACTTAAGCAGGAATACCCTGCCGATTGCGCCCTTGGTATATTTCATATCTAATTATTTCCCCGGGTTTTCTTCCACGAATTTCTTAATCTCCTCAATATTTTCCAGAATCAGCTTGGCCTTGCTTACCCCGAAAGAAAAAGGATATTTATCATCCTCAGTTCTCTTAATCACAATAATCGGATTCCCCTTGTATTCGCTTTTTTCTATCATTTTCTCTCCTTTTCTTGTTGCTTTTAGATACCGGAAATGAGCTTATTCTCTTGGAATACCCGGTATAAAAACTCGGCCATGACCCCCAGGGCTTTGGCGTTCTTATGCGACTCGTTATATTGGTAATTGATGGAAACCGCTTGCGGCGTCATTCCTAAACGGTTAAATTCGTCTCTGGCGTCTACATAAATAATATTATTGTGAGTTATGCCTTTTATCATCTGATGCAGATGTCCATAAGGATAATTCTCCTTAAAATCATCTACTGCTAGGCTGGAAACCGGAAAAATATTCACCACCAGCCTTTTTCGGCTCTCCTCAAGCATAGAAGCCATATCCAGGATTGTATTTTTTAAATGGAGGAAAGATTCACCGCTGTGCAGATAATTAAAATGATCCGGCTCGGTCTTAATCTTCAGCCTCTTACGCTCTCTTTTAATTAATCCCTTCTTAACCCGGTAGATACAATAGCGGTATAAGGCGCTGTTTCGGGAAAAGAAATTATTCCCGAAATAATACTCCCCCGGTTCCGGGTCATTCAAGACATAATTCAAAACCACCAAATCCGGGGCATACTTAAGGCCCTTATCCTTTAAGACCTCAAACTCCTGATAAGTATTATACCCCTCCACCCCGGTATTAACCACCTCAAATTTTAAACCGCCGGATTTTTCATTTAAAAGCTTCTCTAACTGACGGCTAAGATTGTCTTCTTCGGGTAATAACATTGAAAACAACTCCGAATCGCCCAACATCAGGATACGATAAGTACCTTCCTGTTTTTCAATAGTTATTTCCGGGCCGCGGAAGCCGGCAGAATTTATTTTGATGTTTCCGGATACAGCACCGGGAATAAGCTCATAGCGGACATAGGGATTCTTGCTTCTTTGATAAAATGGCCGGCGCACCGAAGGAGCCATTTCCCAGAACAACCTTAAGCCCATCTCACTCAAAAACAAAAAAGAAGCAACCGCCAAAAAAGAAATAACAATTTTTCTCATTGGTTTCTTTTATCGGCTCACACTGCCGCCGCGACGCGATGAATAACCTCGGATAGATACGACTGATACGGTATACCCCTGGTGTGGGCAAGTTTCTTGATCCGGTTAATGTCTTTGCTATTAACCCGTATCGTCAAGGTCATATCTTTTTTTCGTGCCGCGACCGCGTCCGCGACCGCGCGAAGTTCCCTTCCGCTGACCGCGACGAACTCATCGCGCTCAATAGCTTCTAAAATCTCTTTCTCCCCGGCATCCAGTTTAATACTACGCATGAGACTCCCTCTTTAAATTGTGAAGCATAAGATAAATCCTAGCGCATAAGCTGAAAATACGGTTAAAGACTATAAACTTATTTGATTATATAAACCCAAATGCCAGAACCTATATCCTATAGCATCTTCGCTTACATTAAATTTGTTTGCTAAAATAGAATAAAGAGTAGGTTTTGTGTTTACCTGTCTACTCTTAGATTCAGTAATAAGCCTTAGACATTCTCTTCTGAATATCTCGGCCGGCATCAATACAGCTTCCGCCAAACGCTTAGCGTCCATATCCATTCGCGTATGTTCAGATTCTGTTATCTTATCAAAGGTATTCAGATATTCTTGAGGAGTCTCAACATCCTTGAATAAATCCTTATGCAGTAAAAGATGGGCAACTTCTTCCGCTACAGTAAATCTATATCGTTTCTCAAAGCTCTCCTCATCCATAATATATTGCTCAATATAGATTTTCTTTAAAGACAAGGCTAAATATCCGTGTAACCCATACCTCTGCTCCAAACAGGAAAAAGGCAAAATTCTAATATCCAAATCGGCCTCAACTATAGTATCAATTTCAACGGGCAACGAATCAAATGGCCGATGGAATTTCATTAGGAAGGCGTCAGCAAAAGTTTCTAATTCCTGAGGGGAATAAAATCGGATGTGCGGAGCAGGCATGATTAAAGCTTTCTGATATCGTCTATTAACTTTTCTATATCTTTGCGGGTTAACTTCTTGTTCTTTATGGTCCGCGCCATTACCGGCAGTTCTTCAATTAAATCCTTTTCGCAGAAATAATCCTTAACATCTGCCGGCAGTTCCCCTGGCTTAGCCGAAAGGTTAAATAATTGCTCATACTCCATGGACCCCTCTTTCAACTTCAAAGCCTTAGCTATCCTTTTTATCAACTCTTCGCTCCGGGGCACATTATGCGTGCCGCTTTCAACATGGCAGAGATTGGAAGGCAAGATCCCGACTGCTTTAGCAAATTCCCTTAGACTTATCCTTCTTTCTAAACGCAATTTTCTTAAATATTCACCGAAGTTTTCCTTCTTCATCTCGTACACCCCCTTCCAGGCTATATTATTGTAAGTTACTTACAACTCATATTGTAAAGTATATACAATTTTTAGCCTAAAGTCAATACTATTTTTGATTCATTACTTATTGTTATACTGATAAAACAGCTCCTTTAAAAAATGCGCGCCTCGCCTTCCATAGGTATTACATATATTATTCGCATCTGATTTAACTTCCGGATTAATCATGGGGGTCCTCATGGGGGTCAGGTCTATTTTTTAAGCATTTTCTCTATTCCCCTCACGATTCTGCTATCTTAAAAATCCCTCAATGCCGGACATGTTCTAACCTTTCCGATAACCAGAGCTTAATCTATGCTGTTCTGGCCACGCCTATTCTTTTGGCCTCCACATCTATTTTCATTAAAAACTGGACGGGGATATCAACATTAATCCTCTGAATCTGTTTATTCACCTGCGCCTTTTTAACATCCAGAAAGCCTGCCATATCTTCGCCCTTGTCAAATTGCCGGTCAAAATCTTCAGTAGTAATTTTTTTAGCTTGTTTTTTCATGGTAAATTTCCCTTTCCTTATCCCTTGTCCTTCTACAAGAAATTATTCTTTTCTTTCTTAAAGTAAAAATACGAGCATATGTGTCTTGTCCTAATTATGCGCTGGAGGATATTATGCCGCAAGCACCAATGTCGGGACAATCCCGCCTTTACGGGCCACGTTCACCACCATCTCTTTAGAAAATCTGCCTAAAACCGCGATTGAGCGGTGATTGACCACAAAACCTGAAACCGAATAAAACTTATCAAAAGTTACGCGGCCATCCGGAGTAAACCAGGGAAATGTTTCTTCGCGTATAGGGACAAAGCTCTGCGCTACATACTCATCCCTGGCGGATAGAGCCTTGGCGATATACTCCTGCCACTTCTTCTTACTCACCGTGTGGCCAATAACCACCCCTTTCCCTCCGTAGGCGCGGTTGGGCTTAATAGTCAACGCGTCTTTATGCTTTATCACATAAGGCACCAGATCAACCATACGCAGGTTGGCATCTGTAGTTTTCCTCTCTTTTAAGAGGCGCGTCCAAGGGATATATTTTTTAAACAAGGCCCTTTCCTGGGCAGTAAAAAGGCGCGAAAATTCCGGAGAGCTAAATATCTCAAAGCCGCTCTTATGGTCAAGCTCTCCCTCTATGGATGAAATTACCTGATTATTGATAAAGGCCTGCTTAAGCACTGCCATATTGTGGCCTTTCTTTTCTATATCTATTAACTCCTGCAGTTCTGAATCCCGATACATTATGTCTATTTTGGTATCGCGGCAATAAATTTCCTTTCCTTTAAGGCGCAACTGGCGCGGGTCAGCGGCAAGGGCGTTAATGCCTAACTTCAGGAAATATTTGCTTAACTCAGGAATTTCAACCGTGCCTCCGGCGTAGTCGCGGTTTTCTAAGAATGCCACATTAAGGCTCTTTCTGCCAACGCGCTTGGCATGGAGCTTTATTTCTTCAGCCAAAAGATGCCGGGGATCAGCCTGAAATTTTAGGGAATATGGATATATGGTTTTTTCAAAGCCTATCTTTAGCAGCTTCTTTATAGCCTCAGAAACCGCGGGGATGTAATGTATCCCGCCGATTCCCACGGTATTGGTCTCCAGGAATTTTATATCGGTGATATTCTCCCGCTCATCAAAAGAGATATTGGTATCCCACCTGCCAAAAACCACCTGGTGCTTCTGAAGCCTGTCTTTATTAGTCAGCTGAAACCACTTCCATTCCTCACACCGTAAAGGCATTATCTCCTGAATCTTTGTATTGGTAAGATACAGCGCGAATAATTTATGGTTAGCCGCCTTAAAGGCGTAGATAATCCGGTGAAAAAAGGCCAGCTCTCTTGGCTTTATAAACCAGGGCCGAAGCACCAATTTGATATCACGCGGCCGGCCGTAATCATTAAGATAGCGGATATTCAGGCGCTGTATTTCGTGATTGAGGACTTCCGAAAGGCCCCTTATTTCTTGCGCGTTGAGGGAATTAAAATAGCGGGTTAACTTCCGGACTATCTGCTTTCTCATAGAAAATATTATAATACACAACCTTAGAAAACGCAAAATCTATTGCGGCGCGCGCCGCGGGGTGTTATATTACAGTATATGAAAAAAAACATCCTGCGGGCGATGATACATAAACTTAAATCAAAAGGCGCCCTCTACGCGGACATCCGCTGGGTAAGAAAGCAGCATGAGAACATCTCGGTATTTAACCGGGGCCTGGAAAACCTTTCGCATCATATTGACGAAGGCTACGGCATCCGCGCGCTCTATAACGGCGCCTGGGGCTTTGCCTGCGGGAGCATTTTTAGCGAGAAAGAAATTGAAAAAAATATAAGACTCGCTCTTGAGATTGCCCGGGCCTCAAGCGTTGTCAATAAAGAGAAAGCCATATTCCCCTCACATCCGGCGGCACATGCCAGCTATACTTGCGGCTATGAAATAAACCCTTTTGAAGTCTCAGTTGAAACCAAATTGCATTATCTCTTTTACACCAATGAAATACTCCTGCAATCGCCAAAAATAAAATTCGCCCAGTCTACCCTTGATTTCTATAAAACCGATAAATTCTTCGTGAATACCGAAGGCTCGGAAATTGAGCAATCCTTTATTGAAAGCGGCGGTTTTTTTGAAGTAGCTGCCTCTGAAGGGGCTCATATACAAAAGCGTTCCTTTCCAATTTCACATCACTCGCAGATTCGTCAAGCCGGCTATGAATACATCAAAGAGCTCAATTTTCCTGAGAACGCGCCGCGTATACGGGATGAGGCAATTATACTTTTAGGCGCTCCTGACGCGCCTACGGGTGAAACCACTATTATATTAGACGGTTACCAAACGGCGCTCCAAGTCCATGAATCCTGCGGACACCCGGTAGAACTAGACCGCGTGCTTGGCGCTGAACTTAGTTATGCCGGGGGAAGTTTTTTGACCTTAGAAAAATACGGCAAATTCCGCTATGGCTCTAAACACGTTACTATCAGCGCTGACGCTACCCTATCCGGCGGGGTGGGAAGCTTTGCCTATGATGACGAAGGGATAAAGGCGCAAAGAATAGAGTTAGTCAAACACGGTATATTCTCCGATTATCTTACTTCCCGTGAAACCGCTCTTGCCGTTAAAAAAGAAAGCAACGGCTGTATGCGCGCTGACTCCTGGAACCATATCCCTCTCATCCGGATGACCAATATAAACTTAGAGCCGGGCAAGCCCAGCCTTCCTGAACTCATCGCCGATACTAAGGAAGGATTATACCTATGCACCAACAAAAGCTGGAGTATTGATGACTTGCGTCTAAACTTTCAATTCGGCACCGAAATCGCCTGGCAAATCAAAAATGGGAAATTAGGCCGCGCCTATAAAAATCCGGTCTATGCTTCTACTACCCCTTATTTCTGGAATAACTGCAGTGCCGTGGCGAATAAAGACTCCGCGTATCTCTGGGGAATCCCCACCTGCGGCAAGGGCGAACCCGGCCAGGCAATGCATGTCGGGCATCTCACCGGCCCCGCGAGGTTTGAGAAAATTACCGTGGGGATAAAACGATGATTACTTCAGGACATCTTAAGGAACGATTAGCGCCTTTTACAAAAACTAAAGAAGCGGATAAGGTTGGAGTGGTATACTTTCGCACCGGCCTGCAGGTAAGCCGCTTTGCCAATTCCTCAATCCATCAACACCTAAGTGACGAAAATCAAATCGTCTATTTCCGCGTGCTTTTGGACAACCGCATGGGGCTGGCCTCAACTAATTCCCTGGATGAACAAAACCTTACCGAGACCTTCAAAAAGGCCCTGCGCATGGCAAGGCTAAAATTAGACATCCGGGAAAATAAAACCATTGTTTCGTTTAAACCGCTTAAGACATCAACCGGCGTCAATTTTAAAAAAACTACTCATACTTCAGCGCTCAGCCGCGCGGAAATACTGCGAAAACTATTTACCGATGCCGAAGATATGAAAGTAACATTCTCAGGGAATTTTTATAACGGCCTCACCCAGCTGGCGGTTATCTCACCGGAAGGAAAAATGAATTATCAGGATTATTCCTTCGCCGGGATAAAACTCATTGCCGCGCGGGGAGAATCAAGCGCATACGCCAGCCGCGTGGATTATGATATTGAAAAATTAAAACCTCAGGAAATTGCCGGGGCAGCGATTGAAAAATGCCTCTTAGGGCTTAAAAAGACGAGCCTTGAGCCGGGCTGTTACGACGTAATTTTAGAGCCCGCGGCGGTAGCGGAACTTATCACCTGGCTTAACTATATCGGCTTTGGGGCTAAATCCGTAGCCGGAGAAACCAGTTTTCTCTATAATAAGGCGGGAAAACGCGTCAGCGGAAAGCGCGTAAGTATTTATGATTACGGCAGGGACAAATTCACCTTTATCCTGCCTTTTGATTTCGAAGGCGTAAGCCGCGAGAAAACATACCTGATTAAAAAGGGCATTGCCGGACAACCCTTACGCGACAGCTATTACGCGAAACTTCTCAAAACTAAATCCAGCGGCCATGCCAATTTCCCTGACGATGTTGACGGCCCTTTAGGGCACAATCTGGTAATGGAAGGAGGGACAGCGCCTGAAAGCCAAATAATACAATCAACCAAAAAGGCAATTTTGATTACCCGTTTTCACTACATTAATGGTTTTCTGGATACCCCGCGGGCGCTGATGACCGGAATGACCCGCGACGGGACGTTCTTGATTGAGGAAGGGAGAATAAAATGCGCCCTGAAAGATATGCGTTTTACCGAATCTATCCTTGAGGCATTCTCACGGATTACCCGCGTCTCTAAGGAAAGAAAACTCATTGCCGACCACTTAGAAACTTTAGGCTCGATCTACGCCCCAAGCCTTTATATCAAAGATTTCACCTTCACTTCTTAACCCACCTAATTTTATTTCGCCAAAAATGGATTGTTTATCAACAAAATTCCGCGCTTATACTTTTATCAGATTATATTCTAAATTCCCCAGCCCTTTGGATGAACCGTAGTTGAACATGTCTTCGTATACGCCGGCGTCTTTGAAATGCCGGTGATGATCCTGGTTTATCAGGTCTACTACTGCCTTATCTAAGCTTAAGATATCGGTAGAAGCCAGGATTCCGATATCTTCAGAAATCATTTTCTCGTCTTTAGTAGATATGCAGTCGCATTCTTTGGTGATATCCAGGGCCAGGGTAATAAAGATTTTATTTTTGAATTTGGAGAGGATGGTTTTGGCGGTATCAATCATCCGGCGGCAGAATACGCGGGGGTCTTCTTTCCAGTTAATGGTTACGGCATCAAAATTACAGGCGCAGATGCACTCGGCACAGCCTACGCAGAGCTCCTGATTTATAAAGGCCTTATCGTTCTTCCAAATAATGGCTCCTGCCGGGCAGACGGCGATGCAACAGCCGCAGGCAGAGCATTTTTTCTCAATAATACCGGGTTTAAGCGAAGAATGTTGGAGCTGTTTGGTGGGCCGGCAAGACATTCCCATGGCCACATTCTTGATCGCTCCGCCGTAGACGGAAACAATGTGCCCGGTAGCATGNNCCTTAACATAACCAAATCCTTTGTCTTGAGCCAAGGTGAGATGATCAAAGGCATTCTGGCGCCTTCCGCTATATATAACCGAGGTGTCAAAAAGAAAAGGCTTAGCCCCGCGTTTTTTTATTCCCGTGCTAACCACCTTAACTAATTGCGGGCTGATATTATAGACGCAAGTCGAATCCCCGATAGTAAGCTTAACCGGAACCAGCTCATCTTTTTTATAGGCCAAAAACGGGCCAAGCCGGTCATAGAGTTTCTCTAAAGCCGAAACTCTTTCCTGGATATCCTTAGAATTAAACGGGATAAAATAGACTTCACTTTTCATTTAAGAATCCCCTCGTAGGTGCGATAAATCGCACCGCTACTTTTGCNNGGGATTAATTTTGTTTTCTTCTCTGACGTATGGCTTCGTAAGCGAATATCGCGGCGGCGGTAGCGGCATTAAAGGATAAACCGCCGGTGTGCATAGGGATGGAGAGCCCAAAATCCAATTCTTTAGCCAAAGACTGCCGGATGCCTTTGGCCTCGGAGCCGATTATCAGGCCTAAGGGAAAGTTTAATCTGACTGAGGCGATGTCCTGGCCTCCGGTGGTCATTGCCCCGCCAATCCAAAAACCGCGCTCCTTGGCCAGAATAACTGCCGGCAGTAAACCGTTGACCTTGGCCACCGGAACATAATTTTCCGTGCCGGAGGCTACTCTTAAAGCCGCGTCAGTTACCTCCACTGAATCATGCTTAGGAAGCACTACCGCGAATCCTCCGAAACAGCCGCAGGTTCGCAGTATCGCCCCTAAATTTTGCGGGTCATTTAAGTTATCTAAGAATAAGATGATTGGGGGTTTTTCTTTTGCCGGTTCCTGGCTTTGGCTATGGGAAGCCAAACCATTGCCCTCTGGCTGAAGAATATCCTCCAGGTTGGCATATTGAAATTCCTCCACTTCGGCAATCACGCCCTGGGAACGGATATTCCGGGAAAACTTATCAAATCTGGCCTGAGGGAAACAATTAAAAGGGATGCCCTTAGACTTGCAGAGACGCCTAATAGCGCTTAAATCTTTACCCTCCTCTAAGAGTATCCTTTTTATGCTTTTAGGATTTATCTTTAAACGCTCAAAAATCGAATTTCTGCCGTATAAATTCATAAATAATAATAAAGCTCTCTACGCAATCACATCTCCAACGATTGATTCCACGATTACCCCTGACTTCTTTAAAAACTCCACGCCCTTATCCAAATCCTGCTCTTGGCCGTCTAACTCCAGAACCAGCTCCCCCACGCTCTCGGTAACCTTGGCCCGGCGAATATTGGGCATAATGTTGTATTTGGTAGCCATGGTAAAAGTCAAAGGCTCTTTAATCAAGTCCTTGGGGAAGGTAAGTTTTATTATTCTTTTTGCCATCATTATCTCCTTATTAACGCAAAGGCGCGAAAGACGATAGAATCATCTTTACACCGCGAAAGCGCGAAAGAGAATTTCTATTACCTTTCGCGTCTTTGCGGAATTTTCGCGTTTTTTGCGGTGTGAATATTTTTACATCTCCTATTTGATGGAACAATCATTTTTAGACTTCAGGGAGCAGAATTCCTGATAGTCAATTAATTTAGTAATCGTGGGATGGTCGGAACAGACCGGGCAATCCTTATCCTTCGGCACCTTCACTGTCCGGAAAGTAGAATCCAGGGCGTTAAAAATCAGCATCCTTCCGGCTAGAAGCTGTCCTGCCCCCAGGATAAACTTCAATACCTCATTAGCCTGTAAAACCCCTAATACCCCGGCCACTGCCCCTAAAATACCGCCTTCCTGACAGCTGGGCACCGCCCCCGGAGGCGGAGGCTCGGGGAATAAACAGCGATAACACGGCCCAACTCCCGGGACAATGGTCATAATCTGGCCGTCGTAACGAAAGATTCCGGCGTGCACCAGCGGTTTTTTGGCAATCACACAAGCGTCATTTACCAAATAGCGAGTAGGGAAATTATCCGAACCGTCCACCACAATATCATACTCCTTAATAATATCCAGGATATTACTGGAATCTAAGCGCAGGTGGTGGGTAACCACATTCACATCCGGGTTTAGGGCCTTGAGGCGGGCTTTACCGGAAGCCACCTTTGGCGTGCCTACGCTTTCGGTAGTATGCAAAATCTGTCTCTGTAAGTTGTTTAATTCCACATTATCCGAATCCACAATGCCAATGGTCCCCACCCCGGCGGCCGCCAGGTAAAAATTGCAAGGAGCCCCCAGTCCCCCAGTGCCTATAACCAAGACCTTAGCTTTTAAAATCTTCTCCTGGCCCTTGCCGCCGACATTAGGCAGGATTATCTGACGGGAATACCGGTCAATCTGCTCATTAGTAAAGGCCATTATTTACTTTCCTCCGGCAATCGCGGGAATAATAGAGACCTCATCCCCCTCGGACAACGCGGTCTCATCCTGTTTTAAAAAACGGATATCCTCGTCATTGACATAGAAATTAATAAATCTGCGGATTTTGCCGCTTTCATCCAGCAGACGGTCCTTCATCCCCGAGAATTGTTTATCTAAATCCGCAATCAGTTCCTTAATGTTTCCTGCCTCAGCCACAACCTCCTGCTTATTCTGAGTAACCTTCTGCAGGGGAGCCGGAATCCTCACCTTAACTTTTGCCATCATTTCTTTCCTCCTCTTTAACCGCTAAAACGCAAAATAAAAATTAAAGAATAATCCTTACACCGCAAAAACGCAAAAAATAGATAAGAAAACTTGCCGGTCAACAGACAGATTTTGCGCCTTTGCGGTATCCGTTATTTTTAACATATTTCGCGCTTTCGCGTTTAAATATAATACTCAATCACCTTATTCTCGGAAATCTTCTGGTGCGAGCCGTTTTTGATATGCTCTTCGAAGCTGGCTAAGTTTGGTTTGATTTTCACCAACTTAGGCAAGAATTTAGTAACTACTTCCAGGGTCTTAAGGCCGTTTCCGGTAATGCAGATTACTATTGACTCGTCCTTAGGAATAATCCCCTGTTCAATCAACTTCTTGGCTGAGGCCAAGGTAACCCCTCCGGCAGTCTCGGTAAAAATACCCTCGGTCTTCGCCAGGAGCTTTATGGCCTCAACTATTTCTTCATCAGTGGCCTCTTCGGCAAAACCGCCGGATTTCCTTACCGTATCCAGGGCGTAATAGCCGTCAGCGGGATTTCCGATGGCCAGGCTTTTAGCAATGGTCTTGGGTTTGACCGGCCGGATTACATCGGACTTTTCCTTAATCGCGGTAACTATCGGAGCGCAGCCCTGCCCCTGGGCGCAGTAGACTTTGGTATCCACCTTATCCAGAAATCCCAATTCTTTCAATTCCTTAAAGCTCTTCCAAAGCTTGGTAATCAGCGAACCGCCGGCCGAAGGCACCACAATATGTTTAGGCAACCCCCATTCAAGCTGTTCGGCGATTTCATATCCCATAGACTTGGAGCCCTCAGCGTAAAAGGGACGGATATTGATGTTCACAAAGGCCCAGCGATACCTGGAGGCAATCTCCGAACAAAGACGGTTGACCTCATCATAGTTTCCTTCAATACCGATCAGGTTGGGATTATAAATCTGTGAGGCTACCACCTTACCCATCTCCAGGTCAGCCGGAATAAAGATATAGGCCTTCAGCCCGCACGACGCGGCCTGGGCCGATACGGAATTAGCCAGATTTCCGGTTGAGGCGCAGGCCACGGTATCAAAACCGAATTCCTTAGCCTTAGAAATAGCCACCGATACCACCCGGTCTTTAAAAGATAGAGTAGGATGATTTACAGAGTCGTCTTTAAGGTAAAGCTCTTTCACCCCTAAGGCCCGGGCTAAATTATTCGCCTTAATCAAAGGAGTATATCCGGAATCCAATCCGACTGCCGGCTCTTTATCAATAGGCAGGAGCTCTTTATAGCGCCACATATTTTTGGGACGACCCAAGAGAGTTTCTTTGGTTAAATTTTTCTTGATAGCCTTATAATCATAATTTACCTCCAAAGAACCAAAGCAATACTCGCAGACAAACAAAACATCTTTAGGATATTCCCGTCCGCACTCCCGGCATTTCAGTCCTAATACGTAACTCATCGCGTCACTCCTTCATCAACAAGAAACCAGTAGCGGTTGCGCCTGCCTGTCGGCAGACAGGTAAGGCAACAAGATTATAAGTTCAGCTGACGCTGACCACTACACGCTAACCCTGGCTATAGATCAACCAACTTCTTCACCCGCACCTTATAATAATTCTCGGTCCGCTTAATCCCTAAAATCTCCTGGCCGTCATTTTTAAGGCTGACCGGGACATTCTGGATCGGCTCGCCCTCATCTAAACATATCTCAACTATATCGCCGATTTTAATATTCTCTAAGTATAATTTTGCCTGGACATAGTTCATCGGGCAGCGTATCCCTTTTAAATCCAAAACCTGGGCTTTAACTTCCGCTGGTTCAATTTCAACTTTTGCCTCCTGTTGAGAGACAGGGGCGGAGTATTTAGGAAAATTAAACTGGGGATCCATATTTTTATATACTGCTTGTATATGCTCTAAGAATTTCTTGGTATATAAGAATTTTTCTTCCTTCTCTTTAGGGCTTAGGCTATCGGATAAAGAGACATATACTTCTTTAAGCTGGGAGAATTTACCATCAGCCAATCCGGCCTGGATAAATTTCTCCCCAAAATCAGTCAAGGCGCTTAATTCATCCCGGGGATCAGCCCCCCGCACCACCAAAAGCGCCCGGGCGCTGAAGAATAAAGTCTTCTTTATTTCCTGGACCGAATAATTATCTTTACGGGCGGCTTCCAGATGAATTTTGGCATCGCTTAAATCCGTATCAATCATATCCATAACCCCTGAGCCGCATTCACCCGGCCCCATGCCCTCTAAGGAAAACTCTTCACTTCTGCCCCAATCAATATAATAATCCTTATTCTCTGAATAAGGCGGAACATAGCTGTAGCGCTGGACAACCTCTTTGGCTAAAACTTCCGCCTGCTCATCAAAATAATCATAGATGTCCGTATTTTCATCTATCTGGCTATTGATCTTATCTAAGAAATCCTTAAAAAACAATAGTAGGTTCTTAGCCGGTATCATCAGCTTGGTATCTTTAGCCAAGCGGGTCTGCGTAATGCCTTTTCTGCCTCCTAAGAGCAGTTTATAAAAGGGAACCGGATGCCCGCCTACCCG
>DOMD01000035.1:266-9863 GCA_003510525.1 Candidatus Omnitrophota bacterium | reverse complement strand
CTGGCTAACGCCGCGACAGTGCTTATTTACGAAGGCGCGCCGAACTGGCCGGATAAAGGGCGTCTATGGAAAATGGTTGAGGAACATTCGGTAACCATATTCTATACCGCGCCGACCGCTATTCGCTCATTCATGAAATGGGGAGATGAATGGCCCAATAAATATAACCTTTCTTCATTGCGTTTACTGGGGACAGTAGGAGAATCAATTAATCCCGANNGTGGATACCTGGTGGCAGACTGAAACCGGCGGAATTATGATTACTCCTTTACCCGGCTGCACCTCTACCAAGCCGGGCAGTGCCACCCTGCCTTTTTTTGGGATAGAGGCGGCAGTGTTATCGGAAGAAGGTAAAGATGTTGAAGCCGGGATACTGGCTATCTGCAGGCCGTGGCCGGGAATGTTGCGGGGGATTTACGGTGATAACGAGCGTTATAAGCAGGCCTATTGGTCAAAATGGCCGGGAAAATATTTTCCCGGGGATGGCGCTAAGATTGACCAAGACGGTTATTATTGGATTTTGGGCCGGATAGATGATGTGGTTAATGTTGCCGGCCATAGGATAGGCACCGCGGAGTTGGAGAGCGTGTTTGTNNGAGGAATTGAAAGAGTGGATAGGCAAAAAGATTGGACGATTCGCCATGCCGGAGAAAATTATTTTTGCCTCCGACCTTCCTAAAACCCGATCGGGAAAGATTATGCGCCGCCTCCTGCGTGATATCGCCAGCGGACGCGCCCTGGGCAATGTTACCACTTTAGCCGACGCCGGTGTGGTTGAGCAGTTAAAAAAGAAATACGAAGAGGATTAAGGGATACTAAAAAGGAGTATGTATGATGAGAAAAAGCTTTAGGTTTATCATTCTGGGGATATTATTATTATCTACTTCAGGCTGTGCCTTATTGGGTATCGCGGCGAGCGCGGCGGCTTCTTATGGCATCTATCAAGCTACCAAGAATTAAGACGCGTGGAATTGAAGCTTAAAATTTGACCGGCGCTAAAGATATTAAATAAAAGGATTGGATTCCGCGAAGGGTTTATGCTAATATAGCGGAAGTTTAATTATAGGCTCTTGCCGGAGTTTTTAGAGAAGTTGGCAGGAGAGAGTATTACAAAAAGGAGGTAAGATGGGATATCAAGGTGGTGGTGGCGGCGGTGGCGGATTTAACCGTCAGCCGCGGGAAATGCACAAAGCGGTTTGCGATGATTGCAAAAAAGAGTGCGAAGTTCCTTTCAAGCCCAGCGGAGGCCGTCCGATTTACTGTAAGGATTGTTTCTCTAAGCGCAAAGATAGCGGTCGTTAAGAAGGCCATAAAGGAAATAAAAGGGACGGTTCTATTTTTCAAAGAATAGAATCGTCCCTTTTGTTCAAATATCGTTGCCTGGCATTATTTCTTGTGATAAGATAGGGCTTATGAACGTGGATATTACCCTAAAAATAGCCGGGGAGGCCGGCCAGGGCCTGCAAACTATGGGCCAGCTTCTGGCTAAGGCGTTTTCCCGGGGAGGCTGGCATGTATTTGCCAATCAGGTTTTACAATCAAGAATCCGGGGCGGGCATAATTGGTTTCAAATCCGGATAGCCGATAGTCCGGTCCTGGCTCATTCGGATGCCACCGATATCCTGATTGCCCTGGATGATGAGAGTGTGTATCATACCCGAGAGCTTAATGAAAGTTCGATTATCATCTTTGATTCTTCCCTGATTACCTATAATCCAGAGAGAGGGTTAATTTTAGATATCCCTTTTGAGAAGACCGCTAAAGAAAACGGGGGGAATAAGTTGATGGGTAATGCCGTGGCTTTGGGGGCGGTTCTAGGCATTTTGGAATATGATATAAATATTTTATTCGGCCTGCTCAGGGAAAGTTTTCAAGATAAGAATCCAGAGGTTGTGCAAGCCAATATCCAGACAGCCCAGGCCGGATATAATCTCGCGCGGCTTAAGATTGAAAGTAAGAAGTTTCCCCGCCTGAATAAAACAAACGGTGTTCCGAAGATGCTGATGAATGGAAGCGAGACCATAGCTTTAGGGGCTTTGGCCGCCGGATGCAAGTTTATCTCGGCTTATCCGATGAGTCCTTCCACCGGGATAATGACTTATCTCGCCTCTAAGGCCAAAGAATTTAATCTCATAGTGGAGCAGTCTGAGGATGAGATTGCTTCCATAAATCTGGCTTTGGGGGCTTCCTATGCCGGGGTCCGGGCCATGACCGCTACCAGCGGAGGAGGCTTCGCCCTGATGGTTGAGGGCCTCAGCCTTTCCGGAATGACTGAAACGCCGATAGTGATAGTTGACGCCCAGAGGCCGGGCCCGGCTACCGGTTTACCCACCCGGACCGCCCAGGAGGATTTGGAGTATGTAATTTATGCCGGAGGCGGCGAGTCTCCCCGGGCGGTAGTGGCTCCCCTCACCATAGAAGACGCCTTTTATCTGACGGCCAAGGCCTTTAATCTGGCGGATAAATACCAGATACCGGTAATAATCTTAAGCGACCAATTGTTAGCCGATTCCTATGTAACCGTGGATAGTTTTGATGTTGAAAGCCTAAAGATTGAAAGGCATATCTTAAGCGATGAGGAGTTAAAGAATATAAAAAACTACAAAAGATACCAAATTACCGATTCGGGAATTTCTCCCCGGGCCTTGCCGGGAAATCCTTACGGCCTGGTGGTGGCGGATAGCGATGAACACGATGAAGAGGGCCATATTACCGAGGATGTGGATTGGACGCGTCCGGAGATGGTCAAGAAAAGAAACCGTAAGACAGCCGGTTTATTAAAAGAGATGTCCGGGCCGATAAGATACGGGCCGCCGGAGGCCAAAAACATACTCGTTGGCTGGGGTTCAAGCTATGGCGCGCTTAAAGAAGCGGTGGATATCTTGAATTCGGAAAAAGAAAAGGTGAGCTTAGCGCATTTTAACCAGGTCTGGCCTTTACCTAAAGAATATTTTGACTTTCTGGATACGGCGGAATTCGTTTGCGTGGCGGAAAATAATTTCCGCGGGCAATTCGCCCATTTGATTGCCGGGGAAACCGGAAAGGTAATTCAGAACAGGATAAATAAATTTAACGGCCTGCCTTTTTCGGCGGTAGAGATAGTCCGGGAATATAAGAAGCTAAAAAATAGTTTATAGCAAATATAGCTAAAACCATAAACTATAAACTAAATATGATGCTTGATTTAAACAGCTTTGGAAAATTTGAGACGGCCTGGTGTCCGGGATGCGGAGATTTCGGGATTCTGGAGGCGCTTAAAGACGCCCTGGTTAAGCTTAATCTTGAGCCGCATAAAATAGTCCTGGTTTCCGGTATAGGCCAGGCGGCGAAATTACCCCATTATCTTTATGCCAATGTTTTTAACGGCCTGCACGGCCGGGCCATTCCGGCGGCTACCGGCATTAAGATGGCCAATAATAAACTGGAGGTGTTGGTTACTTCCGGCGACGGGGATATTTATGGCGAAGGCGGCAATCATCTTATCCACGCTATCCGCCGGAATATTAATATAACCGTGATAGTGCATAATAATCAGGTTTACGCCTTGACCAAGGGCCAGGCTTCTCCTACCAGCGATTTAGGCTATGTAACCAAGGTCCAGCCGCAAGGGGTGATTGATGAGCCGATACATCCTCTAACTATGTCCATAGCTTTGGGCGCGGGTTTTGTGGCCAGGGGTTTTGCCGGGGATAAGGAGCATCTTTCTTTAATGATTCAGGAGGGGGTAAAACATCGGGGTTTGGCCGTTATTGATGTCTTGCAATGGTGTGTTACCTTTAATAAAAAAAATAATTTTGCCTGGTATAAAAAACGGATTTATAAATTAGGGCCGGAGTATGACTCTTCTGATAAAACTAAGGCCTTAGAAAAATCCCTGGAATGGGGAGATAGGATTCCCCTGGGAATAATCTATAAGAACGGCCGGCCCAGTTTTGAAGAGGCCTACGGCCTGCCGAAAGACAAGGCCCTGGTAAATGAGGAAATTGAGCCGGGAAAAGTGAGTTTAGCCTTAAAGGAATTTCTTTAAAGATAAATATGATTGATTATCGGAATTTTTTATCCAGCTTTTCCAGAAAACAGTGGGAGAGGATTGGTTTACAGCGGCGCTCCGGGGTAGTCGCGCCTTTGTTTTCCCTTTATTCGCAATACAGCGCGGGAATAGGGGAATTGACGGATTTAATCTTTCTGATTGATTGGTGTAAGGCTTGCGGGATGAGTATTATCCAATTACTTCCGATGAATGATGTGGGTTTTGACTTTCGGCCTTACGATGCCCAGAGCACTTTTGCCCTGGAGCCGATGTATCTGTCTTTGCGGGGGCTAAAGGCAGTTAAGATGTCTGCTTTTAAGGCTAAGCTGGATAAGCTCAGTGAGAAGTTTCCGGCCGGGGGAGAGCGGGTGGATTATGGAATAAAACAGGCTAAACTAGAGCTTCTCTGGGGAGTCTTCGGGAATCACCGGGATTTGACTGACTCCGGCGGCGTTAAAGATTTCAACCGTTATTTAGAGGAGAATAAATTTTGGCTGGAAGATTATGCCTTATTTAAGGTAATTAAGGAAAAAAATAATCAGTCCGCTTGGGAGGCCTGGGAAGATAAGCTGAAATATCGGGATCAAAAGGCCCTTGAATTATTTGAGCAAGATAATTCAGAAAGGATAAGTTTTCACAAATGGCTGCAGTGGCAGTTATACGAGCAGTTTAGGGTGATCAAGAAATATGCCCAAGGCCGGCAGGTTTTCATAATGGGAGATTTGCCATTTTTGGTTTCCCGGGACAGCGCTGATGTCTGGGCAAAGCAGGATTATTTTAAGTTGAATCTTTCTTCCGGCGCGCCTCCGGATATGTATTTTGCTCATGGCCAGCGCTGGGGGATGCCGGTGTATAATTGGCCGGTGATTGAGAAGAATGATTACGATTACCTGAAAGAAAAATTAAAATACGCCCAGAATTTCTATGATTTTTTTCGGATAGACCATGTGGTGGGAATATTCCGGGTTTGGACCATACCTTTAGATGAGCCTCAGGAAACCGGCGGCCTAAATGGCACCTTTGATCCGGCTGATGAAAGCGTATGGGAGGAACACGGCCGTAAGATCCTTACGGTGATGGTGGAAAATACCACTATGCTGCCTTGCGCCGAGGACTTAGGGGTAATACCACCTTGTTCTAATAAGGTTTTGTATGAATTGGGCATCCCCGGCATAGAGGTCCAGCGCTGGTCTAAGGATTGGGGCCGGACCTATAATTTTAAGGCTCCGGGTGATTACCGGATAAATTCGGTGGCTACAGTTTCAACTCACGACAGCAGTTCGCTGTGCGCCTGGTGGCAGTTTGAGGCCGGGACTATTGATGAACAGCTTTTTAAGAGAAAGTGCAAAAAATGGGGAGTGAACTTTGAGGAGTTAAAGAATGAACTTTTTGATTTAAAGCAATCAACGCATAACCGTCTGCGTTGGAAAGAGAGCGTCCAAAACCCGGATGTCCTGCTTGAGAAATTGAAATTACCCCGGGATAAGGCTGGAGAGTTTATCAATTTATACTTAGAATCCCACGGAGAAAAAGGCAAGTTCTTGAATTATTTGAAGCCACAGGCGAAACAGAAGGCCTGTCTTTCCGAGCCCGCTCGTATAGCCATGGAGAAGGCCTGTCTTTCCGACCTTATCCGCATGGCTATGGAGAAGGCCAGCAACACCGCTTCTATTTTCAGTATTCAGCTTCTCCAGGATTGGATTTCCATAGACTGCCTGAATGAATGCGACCTTTGGGAATTCCGGATTAATTTTCCCGGGACCGTCAGCCCTAAGAATTGGTCATTAGTTATGCCTTTGTCCTTAGAGGATATGCTGGCTTTACCGATGAATACTATTATCAAAAATATTAATTCCAAGGCCGAAAGGATATAAGTATGTTTATTTTTTCTAATTTTTTGATGGCTATTGCCCATATTTTAGAGGTCATCCTGACTATTTTTTATTGGCTGATACTCATCCGGGCTCTGATCAGCTGGGTTAGCCCTGACCCGTATAATCCGGTAGTGCAGTTTCTGGAGAAAGCTACCGAATGGGTGCTCTCGCCGATAAGGAGGATGCTTCCCCATAACCTTAGAATGGGAATTGACCTCTCGCCCCTGATTGCCTTTTTAGCGATTATGTTTTTAAAGTCATTTGCGGTCAAGACTTTAGCGGATATAGCGTTAAGAATGAGATAGGAATGTTCAAATTATTCAAAGCGGACAACCGCTGGTATGCCGTGGCCTTTATTATTATNNATCAACCGCAAGTTCTCTTTTCCCTTAAGCGCTCTGGTAACCGGCTTAATAATTTCCGGGATATTGGCTCCCGGCCGCTTTTCTTATATAGCGGCATTAGCGGCTATTCTTTCTAAACATATACTAAAAATTTCCGAAAGACATATCTTTAATCCGGCCGGATTCGGGCTTTTTATTGCCAACGTTTTTTTAGGCCTGCCGCTCATCTGGACAGTATACGCGAATCCCTGGTTAGCGGTTCTATTCGGCCTGTTCCTGGCTTATAGGGTTAGAAAGCTAAGTTTAGTTCTTAGTTTCACCTTAAGCCTTTTTTTGTTATCCTTAGCGTATAGCCTGATTACGCGTCAGGGAGCATGGGCTAATACCGGGCTTCTGAATTATTTCTTTATTTTCTTTATGCTCATTGAACCTAAGACCTCCCCGGTTTATTTAAGAAGCAAGATTATCTATGGTATAATAGTCAGCGTCTTGGTTATTTTGTATTTTGCCTTTTTGCCCAAATATGATTTTCTGGTTTTAGGTTTGCTTTTGGGAAATTTGATACATGCCCTGTTGCGGCGAAAGACAGCTTTAAACTGGAGGTGAAATATGGTTACAGTCATAGCGGTGTTAGTCGTGGTTTTGATTATCGCGGCCTTCTTGATTAAGAATAAAGGCGGTGGATGCGGTTGTGGAAGCACTCCTGAGAAAAAAGCTTGAGAAACTAAAAGAAACACTCTTATCCTATAGGAAGGTAATTGTTGCTTATTCCGGCGGGGTGGACTCCAGTTTCTTGCTTAAATACTGTGTTGATTCTTTAGGTAAAGACCAGACCACCGCGGTAACCGCGGTTTCGCCTACTTATACCCGGAAAGAACTGCAAACCGCCCAGAAAATTGCCCACGGGTTAGGGGTCAGCCACAAAATTATTAATACCTCGGAAGTTGATGACCCCAATTTCAAGGCCAACCCTGAGAACCGCTGTTACTATTGTAAGAGCGAACTCTTTTCCCGGTTGCAGTCATTAGCTAAAAAAGAGAAGGCGGGTTTTGTCCTGGACGGCACCAATGCCGACGACCTGAAAGACTACCGTCCGGGAAGCCTGGCTAAGAATGAGTTGGGAGTAAAATCGCCATTGGCAGAGGTGAACCTTAGCAAAGAAGAAATTCGCGCTGCCTCTAAGGAATTGGGTTTAAAGACCTGGGACGCGCCCCAGATGTCTTGCCTGGCCTCGCGTTTTGCCTACGGCCAGGAAATAAGATTAGAAGATTTAAGCCGGATTGAAAAGGCGGAAAATTACATCCGCTCTTTAGGCTTTAAGATGGTGCGATTAAGGCATTACCGGCTTGCCGATGAAACCCTTTTGGCCCGCCTGGAGGTGGATAAGAAAGACATAAAAAAAGTTACCAGTTGCCAGTTACCAGTTGCCAGTTACCTAAAAAAGTTAGGCTATAATTATATCACGTTGGATTTGGAAGGGTATCGTTCGGGGAGCATGAATATAGGAATAACCGGAGGTAAGATATAAAATGGAACGGATATATTTAGATTACGCGGCTACCACGCCTTGCGACGCGCGGGTAGTTGAGGCGATGCGGCCGTATTTTAGCGAGAAATTCGGTAATCCCTCAAGCATACATTCTTTCGGCCAGGAAGCCAAGAAAGGCTTGGAGGATAGCCGTCAGGTTTTAGCGGATTTTCTGGGGGCAAAACCAGAAGAGATTGTTTTTACCTCTGGTGGCACCGAGTCTAATAATTTTGCAATTTTTGGCATTGCCGCGGCGCAAGAGAAAAAAGGCAATCATATTATTACCAGCGTGATTGAACATCACGCGGTGAGCGAGCCGTGCAAAGTTTTAGAGAAGAAAGGCTATGTTACAACTTATGTAAAAGTGGATAAAGAGGGCATAATTGATCCGGCTGAGGTTAAAAAAGCAATTACCGATAAAACGGTCTTGATTTCCATAATGCAGGCTAATAATGAAATTGGGACCATCCAGCCCATAGTGGAAATCGGTAAAATTGCCAAAGAAAAAGGGATTACCTTTCATACCGACGCGGTGCAGAGCGTAGGCCACATCCCGGTCAATGTCAATGAGTTGAATGTGGATTTATTAAGCCTTTCGGCGCATAAGTTTTACGGGCCCAAAGGGGTCGGGGCGTTGTATATCCGTAAGGGCATCCGGATAAACCGTCTTTTGCATGGTGGAGACCAGGAAAAAGGCCGCCGGGCCTCAACCTCTAATGTCAGCGGTATTGTGGGCATGGCCAAGGCTATTGAATTATGTAAAGAGAAATTAGACGAGGAAGCCAAATTTCAATCCAATTTACGCGATACCCTGATTAAAGGTTTAACGGCTAAAATTGAGAGGGTGTATCTTAACGGTCATTCTAAATTGCGATTGCCTAACAATATAAATATGTCTTTTGAGTATATTGAAGGCGAGTCAATGCTTTTGAATCTGGATATGTTAGGGGTTGCCGCTTCCACTGGCTCGGCCTGCACCTCCAGTTCTTTAGAGCCTTCCCATGTCCTGCTGGCCATCGGCAGGCCGCATGATCTGGCTCATGGCTCATTAAGGTTTTCTTTAGGCCGCTGGACCAAGAAAAGCGATATTGATTATCTGATTGAGGTTCTTCCGGCGATAGTGGATAAACTGCGCCAGATGTCGCCGTTGTATGAAAAAAATGAAACCAAAAACCAAAAAACCCAGTAACCTAAATAATATATCCTTAAATAAAATTACCGATGAAGTCTTATCCGGCAAAAGCATTACCTTGGAGCAGATCAATGAGCTGAAAGAGGTTAGAGAAGAGGATGTTTATTCCCTTTTTAATTCCGCTTACGCCATCCGCAAGAAATTCCGCGGGAAAAAGGTGGAGCTTTGTGCTATAGCCAATGCCCGTTCCGGCGCTTGTTCGGAAAATTGCGCCTTCTGCGCCCAATCCAGCTGGAGCAATACCAAGATTAAGGTCTATCCCTTATTGGAAGAAAAAGAGATATTTAAAAAGGCTGAGATGGCCCAAAAGACCGGAGCGGGGTATTTTTGTATTGTTACCAGCGGCCGGCGTATCCAGGAGAAAAATGATTTCTCAAAGATTTACCGGGTAATTGCTAAAATTCGTTCTAAATTAAAGCTCAATGTGGATGCCTCGCTGGGAGAGCTGACCCTCGATGAGGCCAAATCCCTAAAACAGTCCGGCTTATTTCGCTATAACCATAACTTGGAGACTGCCGGAAGCTTGTATCCGGAAGTCTGCACTACCCATACCTATTCTGACCGGATAAGGACAATTGAAAATGTCAAACAGGCGGGTTTAGAACTTTGCTGCGGCGGGATATTCGGGA
>DOMD01000035.1:0-226 GCA_003510525.1 Candidatus Omnitrophota bacterium | reverse complement strand
CTGCGCTTTATCTTTCCCCGCCAGGAAATAAAGATCTGCGGCGGCAGAGAGACCAACCTAAGGAGCCTTCAACCGTTAATGTTTTTGGCCGGGGCAGACTCAATGATTATCGGCGACTACCTCACCACCAAAGGCAATTCTCCCCAGGACGACCTTAAGATGATTCAGGATTTAGGTTTATCCACGAATTGACTTGGGCCGTGCTACAGTAGCGGCGCGATTTATC
>DOMD01000038.1:1255-4155 GCA_003510525.1 Candidatus Omnitrophota bacterium | reverse complement strand
GCCGCATTTATCCAGGAACAGCTGACTTCACACCTGGAGCAGCTGCTGATAAGCCATAAGGAATATCAGCAGCAGATTACCCGCTGCGTGCAAAGATTTAAAGAAACTACTATCTTAATGTCTATCCCTGGGATAGGGTATATTCATTCGGCAAAAATCATCGCCCAGGTAATCGACCCGGAAAGATTTAAAAGTAAATACAAGTTTTTTGCTTATTGCGGATTAGTAAAACATCCCCGGATAAGCGCGAATCGTAATTACGGCTCAACCCGCATCTGGGGCAACCGAACTTTAAAGTGTGTCTTTAAGATGGCCGCTCATTGTGCGATTGGCGGACATAATGCTTTGAATGTTCTTTACGGNNCATTTACTGGATAAAGGTGTCAGCGACAGGAATGCGCGTAACGCGATTGCTCGTAAGATAGCCACTTTAACCTTGAGCTTATGGAAAAATAATCAACGCTTTAGTAATGAGATAATTTTAGAAGGTCTTCCGGTAAAGGTATAAGACCAGGGTTATTGAACATAACCTATAACGATCTTTTACCGGAGAGGGATGATGTCCAGGTGTCATTGACCTTTAAGGTCCAAGGGAATGGTTGACACTCCCTCGCTAAATCCAATAGTACCCTGCTCTTTAAGAGCACCGATAGATGACTGATAGCGAGACCTTCTCGCATATTACTTTACTAAAGTCGTACTTATTGTGAAAGATCAAGGTTGTGGATGGATCCTGGACTATCCCCAAACAGGGGTGGCCTCATGTCAACAAAATGAAATACTTTTGTTCAGTGGAGAGTTTTTTCTCTTGACATGTTTTTCATAGATGACACTTTGATTTGACCCAGTCTGCTTGTGGGAGGGGCCAGGGGACGCAAGGACGATTAGAAATTTATTTAACGGAGTACTACTGCTCTGTGAAATTAATTTTTAGTAGTGTGTCATTCCCGCAATCTTTTAGCGGGAATCCAAAATTGAGTTTATCTGGATGCGTCCCCGCGAAGGCGGGGACTAAAGCATTCGGGCATGACAAAATTATCAAGAACTAATTTCACAATGCACTACACTAACTAATAACGCGGTAGCGCAAGCTTTTGACCTTGCCTTCTCTTAATAAATCCACGTTTATTTCGGATTGATTCCGGGCTTTACTTAATACCTGAAGCGCTTTTTGATAAGTATCAATCTTTTGGTTATTCACCGTCCTGACCACATCCTTGTTCTGAATTCCCGCGGCGGCGATTATGCTATCCTGGGCAATTCCCTCTATCATCAAGCCGGAAACCTTGTTGGCTTCATAATAGGGCTTGAATTTCAATTCAGGCAGAACATTCAAAATATTACGCGCTTGATTAAAAAGACCTTTTCTGCTCACCGTTACCTGGTCCGCGGATATTGATATGATCGCGGCCTGCCCTTGAGAATCACTATTCCAGGATAACGCGCGCCGGCTTAACTTTAAGATTTCCTTCCGTCCGTTAACATCTAAAACCACTTCTCCCAAGGCTATCTTGATAACCTGGGCACCCTTAATCTGACTGCCTAATCTGTATATCCCCTGTTTTCCGACTCTTAGGTCCTTAATGAAGGCAATAGGGTCTTTGATATTTCCTACCGCGGTTCCCAATAATTCTAATTCCAGGCCCGCTAATCCGAAATCATCCTTCTCCCGAACAATCTCCGAATAGAAATAACCTGTATTTGTATTATCTTCAATTTGGCTGTTCTCTTTCTCGATACTAAATTCATCATGAAAAAATGGAACGAATAAACCCTGCTTGTAATCTAAGATTAGTTTAGGCTTGGACAAGAAAACCTGCCCTTGAATAAACAAAACCATCATTACCAGCACGCTCAATAAAGACATTTCTTTATTTTTTATATATAACATATTTACCTCCCGTTTTTTGAAACAAGCATATTTTTGCCATCAATACCGCCGGCCTTAAGCTCCACCTGACTAAAAGCCTTAAAGTATCTCTTTTGGCAATATAATTTGCTATAGAAGGGCTATACCGGTAATATAATTCCACGAACCTTTTTCCTAATCTATTAGTTAAGAGCTCTTTATCTCTAAACTGTCTTAAGATCATAACATTGGCGTCTTCACTTGAGCCGTAGGCGGCTGTGGCAATAAAACATCCGCCACCGCCTCCTCCACCTCCTCCTCCACCACCACCGCCGCCTCCTCCTCCGGAGCCGGCTACCGCCGCCAATACACTGCCCCCGATGACCTCATTAACAAATCCTAATCCAAAAATTGAAAAATGGGTTACCTGGGCGGAAACTATTTGATTGATGGTGTCCACGCGGGTATCAGCAAGCTTCTCCCAAATCAGTGTTTTTAAATTATAATGGTAAATCTTTAACCTGCTTCCATCGCTTAGGCCTGCTTCACTAAGCTCAGCTTGAGTGTAAGGAATTTTAATGGTTACCGGCTGTTTAAAGAACGTTCTGCCCGGGCCAAAGTCAACTACCTTATTTAATAACGTATCGCCGTTAAGCAGGGGAGGCGGACACTGCACCCTGGTAATGCTCATATTAGTAGGAACTTCCAAAACACTGCCGGGAATAGTTACTTCTGTTTTTTCAATTCGCGTGGCCGCGTCCGCCGTTACTACTCCTCCGGAACTATCATTTACCCGCGCTTCATAAGCGCCGCCAGCATCAATAATAGTGTTACGACTAAAAAATATCCCCCCTTCTCCATCGCGGTAATCAGTCCAGCTAAGGCAAAAGTCTTTTCCGTTGGCGCTTAAATATAAGGAAGGCTTATCCTGTTTTGCCGTGCCGGAGTCTTCATTTACCAGGATATTGGTTTTAAATGACGCTCCATTATCCACCGAAATAGAAAAATAGACATCCCAATCTCCGTTTCTGAAATCACTCCAGGCCGCGAA
>DOMD01000038.1:0-1126 GCA_003510525.1 Candidatus Omnitrophota bacterium | reverse complement strand
TTATTAAAGAAAACTTTTCTTTGGCCGTTTTTTCGCGCGCACCAGGAAATATATTTATTTTGTCCGCTGGCGTCCATTTTAATAGACGGATGCTCGGGCGCTGCATTCGTCCGGTCATCAAGGCGGATGATCCGCGGGGCGGTAATCTCCCATAAACTATCGCCGTTGTCGGTAGACTTCGCGTAATACAGGCCGTCATTTCCATTTTGATTAACCCAAGCGATAACTACTGTCCTGGCGTTTGAGACATCCAGGGCAGGTTGAACCTGATTGGATAGCGCGCCTAAATGCGCGTCAACCGGCACTAAGGCAGAGGTAAAACCTTGACTGTCTTTAGGCATCTTTCCGAAGTAGAGATCAATATTTCCGTCTGCTTTTTGATTCTCCCAGATAGCATATAAATTACCCAGATCATCAACAGCGATAGCCGGATTCTTGTTTATCCCCTCTATCCCTTCGCTCACCTTTAAGTCAACGCCAAAACTTATCCCCCTATCCTGGGATTTATTAAGCCAGATTTCACCTGTCCCTTCCTGCCATACCACATAAACATTATTTCCACTTTTATCCATTACCAGGCAAGAATTATCCTGGGCCGCGCGCAAAGGAGTAATTCCAAATAAGAAACTAAGAAGGCATATCACGTAAGATTTATTTTTTATTTTATCTTTTTTCATTTTGCCCACCTTCATTTTCTCTTACCTACTTTTAAATTCTTGCCTCTAAGCATCATCGCGGTGGTAAAGGAATAAGAATACGCGCCCATGCTATTTTTAGCTAAATCGCCGGCACTAATATTAACGGTGATTACCTGCTCATATCTAAATTGAAAGACGCTTGTTTTAGGCGGATCATAGCTGATCACATAATCTGCAGGGGTTCCCTGGATGGTTACGCTGTTAGGATACGCGCTAAGCTGGTTCTCCCCGTTTACTATTATATCCACAGGCGCGGAGTCGCCTTCCCGCCGCACACTTAAGGATAAAGTATTTATATTAACACCTTTAACTTTATCCTTAATATGAAAGGCTATGTTCGCGTCTAAAGGAACTTGCACTTCATCACTATCAGGATTTATCTCATCTATATAAGGCGGCTCTACATCTTCACTTCCAAGAATAACGGT
>DOMD01000060.1:387-3185 GCA_003510525.1 Candidatus Omnitrophota bacterium | reverse complement strand
CAAGGTGATAAATCTGCCGGATTTACTGACCTTAGCGGCAATGAAGGCCTATGCCTTAGGACGGAGAGCAAAGTGGAAGGACTATGTGGACCTTTACGTCATAATGAGAGATTATTACGATATCCATAAAATTATTAAGAGGGCTAGGCGTATCTTTGGTTTAGAATTTAATGAAAAGTTATTCCGGGCGCAGTTAAGCTATTTTAAAGATATAGACTACACAGAAAAAGTTGATTATCTGAAGGGTTTTGAAGTTGGCGATGAAATTATTAAGAAAAAACTCGCTGATTTCAGCTTAGGCTAATCACCGCTGAATCTCTGTTAAAGGGTTAGAGCAAAAATATTTTTTAATTTAAATCAGGAGGTAAAGAAAAATGGTAAAAGGTAAAGTGGAAAGGGATGCCCGCCGGAGTTTATCCTCGCGTAGGCGGGGACGGGCATGACAGTTTTGATATCTCGAAATTAATTTCTCGCCGATGGATAACGGCTTATTTGGACACGAGTGATATAACACATAATCGCATAGGCTATAGACCATCGACTATTGACTATCGATCCATAGTTTTTCCATGAAAACCTGCAGGAGCATACTATTTACTATATGCAGTTGAATGCACAAAGCAGTATATTTTTGTGCGATAGCAATATAATGCGCAAATCAAGGCCGGCCCAATTAAAAGCGTAATATGTATTTTCCGGTGCGGCCCGCGTTTAAATTATGACCCGCCCTGAACAGTAAATTATACTTGACTATATTATAGATAAACAGTAAACTATACCTTACTATGATAGAAAAACTTATTGAAATCCAGTTGTCCCTTGTTAAAGAAATAGAAAAGTTTACATTTAAGAGATATCTCTTTGGAAAAATAAATTGGCACAATCGCCTTAGCGGGATTGTGGGCGCCAGGGGAGCCGGCAAGACTACCTTGCTTTTGCAGTACTATCTCGCGGGATTTAAAACCCCGCAAGATTGTTTGTATCTGTCCGCGGATAATATCAATGTCATAAATAAAGGGTTATACGCGATAGCCGAGGAGTTCTTTAAACTTGGTGGCAAGGTTATTCTGATTGACGAAGTTCACAAATATCCCTCCTGGCAGATAGAGTTAAAGAATATTTATGATTCTTTCCCGGCCAAGAAGATAATATTTTCAGGTAGTTCAAGCGTGAATATATTAAAGGGAAAAGCCGACCTCTCAAGAAGGGCGGTCTTTTATAATTTGAAGGGGCTTTCCTTCAGGGAATTTTTGATTCTACGTTTAAACGCGCGCTTCGCGCCTGTAGAACTTAAATATTTGTTGAATAGCCATATAGAAATAGCGGATAAGGTTAATTCTCAAATCCCGGTTTTAAAATATTTCAGGGAGTATTTGAAATTCGGTTATTATCCGTTTTTTAAGGAGGGAACGGATTCGTTTTATAATAAATTAAATAATGTGATAGAAAAGATAATATGCGAGGACATACCGTTTCTCTTTAATATAAAATATTCAACTCTTCCCAGTTTGAAAAAACTGCTTTATTTAGTAGCCACTTCACAGCCTTTTACGCCCAATATTTCCCGCATGAGCGCGCAACTGGGCATTTCCAAGGAATATACTTATAGCTATATTGACGAGCTTCAAAAAGCTGGATTGTTTATTCTCCTTTACCCGAAGGCGCAGGGATTCAGGCTGCTGCGTAAGCCGCAAAAGATATATTTAGAAAATCCTAACCTTTTTTACCTCATTGGAGAAGAGGAAGGTTTTGCCATTGAAAAAGGAAGCATCAGGGAAACATTTTTCATAAACCAGGCTTCAGCGGCGGTTAAGCTATATTTTTCTGAATCCGTTGATTTTGTTGATGATTCCGGAAAACAGTTTGAAATTGGCGGGAAGAATAAAAAGGTGGTTTCTTCTATTGAACCTTTTCTTGTTATGGATGACATAACGGTCGGTTTTAAGAATAGAATACCCTTGTGGCTTTTTGGGTTTCTTTATTAACGGTCCCCAGTAAAAAGGAGGATACTTATGCGGATTAACCCATATTTTCTCGGCTGCCAAAAAAGACCCTAAAGACTCGCGTGATATCCCGATGAACCTGCTGTTGAAGTAAAAATACGAGTACTACGGGGAATGAGCGTGCCAATCCCTATCATTCATATCATCGGCCTGCCTGGATCCGGCAAGACAACATTATCGCGGAAATTGAGCGGGAAATTAAAGGTGCCGGTATTGCGTATCGGTTATCATAGAGCGCTCTTTCCGGAAACTCCAATTGGTGAGGCTGACGCGTGGGTGGCGTTATTCCGGCAGTTATCACTGCGCCGCTGGTAGAATTGTATACTGGAGACCACAGGATTAAATTCTCGGGAGGCTTTTTTAAAAGCGGCATTGCCTTTTGGGAGGATGTTTACATTTAAATTGGAGGCCTCGCGCAAGACTCTTATCTCGCGGATCCGGAAAAAGAAGAAGAAAGAGCAAGGCGGCCAATGGCTTTACAGCGCGGCATATCGTGATAAATATGAATTCGTCAATAAGCTTTTCAGGCATTTTTCAAAAGTTCCGGCTGATTGTTGTATTGACACCAATCGATTAACCAGAAGAATGGTGTATCAGCGCGCGCTAAGGGAGATAGGCGCTATTGTCAACAAAGCTTAGGGATAGCTTAAGGATCCCCCAATTTTCCAATTTCTTTGAAAGCCCTGCTCTTGACAATTGTGAGACTTCTGCTAATATATGTTCAAACCTTGAACAGATGAATAATCATAGAAGCGACATCCTAAACCACGAAAAAATCCTCTCTGTTATCAAAGA
>DOMD01000060.1:0-291 GCA_003510525.1 Candidatus Omnitrophota bacterium | reverse complement strand
ATAAAAATAATTATGTTTATTATTAGAGCTCAAGAAAGGGTGTGTTTTAAAGATAGATTTTGTCCAGGATTTCCAGAAGAATATCAAAGGGATAAAAAATGGGATGCATTCCGTAGAAGATATAGTTTCTGGGGTGACGACGGAAGATTCCAGAAAGAATGTCCGGGTTTAAAGAGAGAGTCTTAGCAGTACTTTAATTTTTCGCTCAACAGATGTCCCGAAAATAAATTCGCGTGTTGGAGAAGGTTTGATGTTCAATCAAATACCGTAGGAGGGTGGTATAAAATGTAT
>DOMD01000034.1 GCA_003510525.1 Candidatus Omnitrophota bacterium | reverse complement strand
TCCTGAATTGGCGGCCGCCACTTCCAAGCGGCTGGATAAAGGCGGTCTTGAAGGGAAAGAAGAGGCTAACGGTTATGGCCTGGCGATTATAGCAAATGCCTGTATTGGTTATCGCGAATATCGCGATGATTACCTCAAATTCAGGCTGACTCCCGAAGAAAATAATTATTTAACCGACCGCAAGGCGGTGATTAAGGGTTTTGGCAAGGTCGGCCTGCACGCGGCAAAGTTCCTTTCGGCCCAGGGAGCAAGAATAACTGCTATCAGCGACTATGATGAAGAAAGGAAGCAAGTTATTGTTTTGCGCGATGAAAAAGGACTGGATATAGATAAATTAATCCAACATAAGGGGCGAACCGGAAGTATTTACGGGTTTGCCAAGAAGAGTTTATTCCGGAAATTATTCGGCGGATTTTCGCACGATAAGCTGGATGTAATTAGCCAAAAAGCCGATATCCTGGTTTTGGCCTCCATAGCCGGACAAATTAATAAAGAAAGCGCTAAGAAGGTAAAAGCAAAATACATTATTTCCGGGACCAACGCCGCGGTTACTTATGAGGGGTATTTGGAATTAACTAAGAACGGAAAAATTGTCATAGGCGGTATGGCTAAAGGGGGAGGAATTATCGCTTCGCGTTTAGAGAAAATGCAAGATATCCTCAATGATGAAATTTGGAGCAGAGGAGACGTTTTGCGGGAGGTTGGCCTGAGGATAAGTAAGGTTTTTAAAGATTTTATCGTAAAAGCAAATAATAAATATGAGGTGGATTTATTTACCGCCGCTGATTGTGCCGCGGTTAGGAGATTGCTTAGTGAAGTTCACGTAATAAAAGCGGCAAAAAAACCGGCTCCTTTAATGACTATGTTGGTTTTTGATTCCGGGCATGGCGGAGTAATGATTAATCGTAAATTATCGCAATGCGGTTTAAATATAAAATTGATTGGTTATTTTGACCGGAAGAATATGCCTTACGGAGAGAAATCAAAAGAAGAAATCGAGTGTTTCACCAGAGCGGCGATTGAATATTTAAACGAGAGCGACAAGGCCAATAAGAATATGTGTATGATTATCGCCTGTAATACCGCGGCGGTTACAGTTGATTTTGGCGCGCTCAAGAAACAGTATCCCCATATTCATTTTATTGAACCGGTTAAAAACACCTTAAAGCGGATTAGGGCTCTTCCGGAAGGATCGAGAATAGGGGTTATCGGAACCCGGGGGACAGAAAGAAGCGGTGTGTATCAAAAATTAGGGTATGTCCTGGCAACCCCGCTTTTAGCGGTTTTGGTGGAAATGCTGGATAGGGCGCGCTACAGCGCCAATGAACAACAGCAGTCCGAGTTGAATAATATCGCCAAGGATATTGTCAGAGTTGATCTGAGAGAATTCATTGAAAGAAACGAAATCAGTCATCTTGTGCTGGCCTGCACGCATTATCATTATTTAATAAAAATAATTGAAGAGGAGTTTCCTCAATTAAGAGAAAGGATCATCAGCACCAGAGACAGCGTTATTGATGAAGTGAGAGAATTTCTAAAATGCCGTTTGGTTGGCCCGGGTGAATTGGAAGCGCGGGTTGTGGGCACAGTCAGAGAAGGAAAGGATATGGACAGGATTATCCAGGAAGCAATTATCCGCTCTTCTTTGAAGGCCGAAGAAAAAGTTTTTCTTGGCGAGCATACCTCTGGAATTAAAGCCAGAGTATTAAAACAAGAAATCAAAGCGGATGATATACAGGATATGGGTTTTATTGATATTAATATGATTAAGGTTGCGCTAAAAGAAAAAGAAATCCGCGTTTCTCTTAACGGAATACAAACCAGTTCTTCCTTGATCACGCCAAGAATAACCGGCGCCTGCGTAATCACTACTTCCGAGCAGAAAGGCTTAACCGCCAGCTCAAGCCTGGATAAAGGCCTGCCAATAAAGAGAAATGAGATTGATAGCCGTAAGTTGTTAGGTAGTATTTTAAGGGGAAGGCATACCTTGGAAAAATCATCAGCTTCAGCTTTATACTTTAACGAGAAGATATTCACGCCTGGGGATCTTTTATGTGATTTATTGAGTATCCGCGCCCCGCCCGCGCCGAGTGGAAAATCTTCAACAAAATTCAGCTCTTCCGCCATAGAGGCCTGGCTTTGTCCGGAGCTGATTCTGGAAATAGCGCGAAGAATAGGCATAGACGCCCAAGAAGTTTCCCGATGGAAATATCCCCGCTTAATAGAAGAGTTCTATCGGCGTCTTAATCGTTTAGATGAGGCCCTTATGCCTGATGACCGGGTGACGATGAGCTATATCTCCCAGGATTCCATGCTTATTTTTCAGTTAATAAGTATTATTCAGGAAGTTCCCGGCGCGCGGCGGGTTCTTTCAGTGGGTATCGGTAATGCCCCCTGGGAAATAGCCGCCAGGCAGCGAGGGCATACGGTTATAGGCATTGATTTAAATTCGTGGAGCTTAAGACTTGTAAAGCGACCAGGAATTTCATTAGTGAAGGCGGACGCGCATTATTCGCCTTTTAAGGAAAATATATTTGATACGGCGGTATTCTCGGAATCCATAGGCGATATGGATATTGAGATGGTGCTTAAGGAGGCCGCCGCCGCGCTTAAGCCCGAAGGAAGAATTATCATTACCACCTATTCCACCCAGCAGGTAAAAAGGATTAAAGGCGCCTTTTATATAAAATACCCCTTCCCGATGATTAAAGAAGCCCTCATAAAGCAGGGTTTCCATAGCATTGAACAGAGAGAGTTGGTCAGCCAATTTGTGATAGACCTGACCGCTATTATAGGGATAAAGCGGAATCTGCCGAAGAGGGAAGTAGTTTCTTTTGGAAATGATAATGTTAGAAAAGGCAATCCTGAAAAAAACCCAGGAGAGGATGAAAAGGGGCATTATATAGGTTTCATTATACCCAAGGCTTCGAGTTCATCTATAGCGCCACCGGAACAGTTTTTTATTTTACTTGCCGGGAAAGCGCTTGCGCGGGCAGGTTTAGCCTCCTCAAGCGCGATAGAAAAAGATTCGGTAAACAAATTGAAAGAGGCATTTAATAACCTGCCCTGGGATAGCCGGGCCTTGGCGTATCTTGAGAATTCAAGCTTGAAAGAACGCCAAAATTTGGTGGATATGCTGGAGAAGGACAACGGCTTCATAAAACTTATATCGAAGAATGATGTTATCAAGGCATACGGAGTAAAGAAAAATAATACGATGTATATGTTTCTGTTAGCGCTTACTGAGAACAATGGTAAGGAATGGGCGGATGTAATAATTCCTGAAAAGCTTAAGGAAGTATTTTTTGGTAAAGGCGTGAGTAACCTTATTTATATGGTGAGAGATGCTATCACGGAAGAGGATTACGGTTGTAATTATGGTTTTACGTTAAGAGTGGGGGTGGCGCGCGCGCAGGTAGTATACTTTTTGACGCTTGGCGGACAATGGGGGAATATGCCCCAAGGGATAGACTATTGGTGGCTTGAGAAAAAGATGTCTGGAATGCTCTGCCCGTTATTTTCTCTGCGCGAAGAATATGATTTGGGCATCGGTAATTTAGACAGCCTCTATAAATTTATTGATTATATGCTATTAAAAGATTTTGATATGTGGTTTTCTCTTCCCACGACACAAATTGCTTCCGGTGACCCATGCCCATACGCCAGCCTAAGCGTTTTCGCGCACAATGATCTTTATCTGCCCCTTAACAGCCTTATAGGCCCGGAAAAAATACAGCAATATCTAAAATCAGCGCCCGAACTAGCGCGAATACTGCCTGCCGCTAAAGACTCGCATAAAATTGATTATTCGTCAGTATGCGCGGTAACCGCGCATATCCTCAGGAGCGAGTTTATTAATGAGGCATACCCTAAGATAATGAAGGGGGAAGCGGGGTTTGATGATTACCGGGAAGGAAATAAATATTGGATAGATGATTATGCTCTTTTCCGCGCCCTGCTTAATTATTTTAAGGGGGATCCTTGGTGGCAGTGGCCGAATGAATACAAGAATAGGGACATCAAGGCTTTAAAGAGTTTCGTGAACATACATCAGAAAGAAATAATCTTTTATCAATGGCTGCAGTGGGTTTATGGTGTGTGTTGGCAAACGGTAAGAACATACGCAAAACAGAAGGGAAAGCGTATTATCGGGGATTTGCCTATTTATCCGGCGCCAAACAGCGTTGAGGTCTGGGCTCGGAGGGATTTGTTTGATATTAATAAAAGCGCGGGAGCGCCTCCGGATCGGTTCTGCCCAGAAGGGCAAAACTGGGGATTATATCCTTACCGCTGGCTGGATAATTATGAAAATGTGCTTGAGTTCTGGATTAAACGTATCCATTATAGCGCGAAATTCTTTGATGGAGTAAGGGTGGACCATTTACTGGGATTTCTTGGCGAATGGCTTATTGAGAAAGGGGAAAAAGCATCCGCCGGCGCCTTTTATCCGACGCATGAAGATGAGATGGTTTCTTGGGGGAGGAAAATCTTAATTAGCTTAGCCGAGGCCGCCTTAGGAGATGGCATTGTCCTTATCGGTGAAGATATAGGCGAAAGACCGCCAAAGGTGAGGAAGATGCTGGATGGGCTTTCTGAGCAACTGCCTAACCTGTTTTTGTATAATGTGGCAGGCTGGAGAGAGAAGGAAATGGCAAGACAATCTCATACCTTGATTTGTGAGGCAGTCTTTGATAGCCCTTCTACATTTATTACCCGTTGGCCGGAATTATCCGATTCGGACAAAGAGCAGGTAAAAGGATTTTTATCTGACCACGGATATGCTATTCAGGAAGGAGAGTCTCCGGAGGCCATATCTATAAAAGTTATCGCGGCAATGAAGAAGTGTGAAAACCTGTTTTATTCTCTGACGCTCCAGACCGTAGAGGGTTGGGTAGAAAATTCCCGGATTAATATTCCCGGAACCGTAGGGCCGCACAATTGGACCTGGAGAATGCCGGTTACTATCGAGTCATTGATAGAGCGAGAGAATCTTAATCCTTCAACAGAAAAAACGTCTTCTCCGGTTGTCAATGGCAGCTTGCGCAGAGTAGTGAAGGGGAGTGCTAAGAAAATAAAGAAAATAAGCATGGGAAGGGCGGCGAAGCTGGTTTGGGTAAAGACCGGCAAAGAAGCCGATATATTTGAGATAATTGCCAAGAAAAAAGAAGAAATAAATAAATCCGGACTGCCGCAGGTTAAAGGCCTTATTTTGTCTGTCTTTGAAAAAATAATTAAAAGGATAGCAAATCCTATTTTTAAGGCAGAGAGCCATTTTGAGGCAGTCGAGAAAACAATAGAGGAATTATCCGGGGATGCTAAGAATCTTGGTGAAAAATCCCCATCATACGTTCCTTTGACAGAGGCTATCGCTGCCTTGGAAAACTTAGAGAAATGCTTATTAGGAGAAGAGCCGTCAATTTTATTGCCATATAATTATGCTTTTGGTGAGCCTATCTGTATCATCGCCGAAAAAATTATAGACCTTGAACTTTATAATACTGTGCGGGCTTTAGCAGAGAATATAGCCGGGATAACCAGCGATGTGGGTAAAGACCATAGGGTGCATTGGGCGGAGAAAAATGTGCTGAATGAAAATATCGTCCCCTTTTTCCCTGACGAGCCGATTTATCCTATGGTCAAGGAAGGCGATCTTATCCTTATTAACGGCAAAGAAGATAAGTTGATTATCAACCCCTCTCAAGAGGATCT
>DOMD01000017.1:5420-15244 GCA_003510525.1 Candidatus Omnitrophota bacterium | reverse complement strand
ACCCCTACCGGACAGGTAATCCGCAGGTATATGAGCGGAGGAGTAAAAATTATGTCTGGAAGTCCGCTGGAGGGAGGAGGAAAATTTTTGGGTAAAATAAGAGAATTACCATCAATCTTCAAGAAATTAGCTGGCATAAATTTCGAATCTCACGCCTGGAGTGAGATCAGCGGAGAAACTTCGCAACCGCAAACAGAAGTTTCAAAAGCCGCCGGCTCGCCGCTGAGTTTAGAAGTAATAAAATTACAGATGAAAACAATTATTGAAAAGGAACAGCTTGCTGAACAGCTTGCGAAAAAAAGAATCCCGCAGATTGACGATAATCCTTCCTATCATGGGCTAAACATGATAGCGGCCGGGATAAAGCAAACAAGGAATACCAATGAAGACATTTCAAACTGGGAAAATATCCAGAAATGGCTGATACAGATGGTTAGATATGAGAGCGAAATAAACAGATTTATGAGTACCTATAAAAGGAAGGGACTGCTTGAGCCTTTCGAAAAAAGAGAAATGGATGGTTATTTCACCCGTAATGACCTTATTTCCGCGGCAAATAAATTAAGCTCTCTGGCCGGGGATAAATTACAGGATGCGCAGATGACCTGGGCATTGATACATCTGGCTAAAGATATACGCCAGTTTATGCTTTATGGCACAGTGCCTGAGGATAGTGTATCAGCGCTGTCAAAAATTCAACAAATCATAGATACGCGGTTAGGAATCACTCCAGAAAATACCGCCGGCACAACAGATACCGGTGCTACTACCGGGACTTCTTCCAGCCTGGAAATAACCGCGCCTACAAAAACCGGAGNNGGGCTGAATTTTAATCTGCCGATGTTGAGTAAGGCGGAGATAGAGTCTTTAGACTTAGATCAGGAATTAACCGATATCCAAAGGATGGTCAACTCCGGGATAGTGCCTTCAGGCAGCAGACTTAAGGAATATCTCTCAGCCTGCTATCAAAAAGGAGAGTTTGATTCCCGCAGAGATAGCATCATCATCAGCTTAGCGGAAATCTGCAACTTAGAGGAAAGCCTGGCAAAAGAAAGCGACCCGGAATTAAGAGAGGCTATGGTAATGGTGGAGTGGATAGAAACATAAATAAAGCGTAAAAGAAAAAAATAGGGAAAATTAAGAATAATGCCCCGTTTATTTAATAAAGATAGACGGGGTTTTGTTTTTTATCCTGAGCGTAGTCGAAGGATTAATTTGACAGTTGGACAGTTATCATTTATAATACATCTTCTATGGAACTAGAAAATATAATCAATGACCGGCAGGCAAAACTTAAGGCCTTGCAGGATAAAGGGATAAATCCTTTTGGGGGTAAATTAGATAACCTCACCCCCATAACCAAGGCCTTGGCGGATTTTAAGGAAGGCTTGCTGATTGTGGTTTCCGGCCGTCTGATGGCTAAACGGGAACACGGCAAAGTTATCTTTATTGATCTAAGGGATGAGGCCGCCAAAATTCAGGTCTATATTAAGGAGGATACCTTAGGTAAAGACGGCTTTGAGTTATTCCAGAGTTTAGACATCGGAGACTTGATAGTAATTGAGGGTGAGCTTTTTACGACCCGTACCCAGGAGCCGACTATCAAGGCTGTCCGGCTATCCTTATCGGCTAAATCCTTAAGGCCGCTTCCGGAAAAGTGGCACGGCCTGAAGGATGTGGAAATCCGTTACCGCCAGAGATACTTAGACTTGATTTCCAATTATGAAATCCGGGAAATTTTTACCAAGCGCTCTAAAATCGTCTCGGCCATCCGCGGTTATCTGGACGCCAAAAGCTACTTAGAGGTAGAAACCCCGATGATGCATCCCATACCCGGAGGAGCAGCCGGCCGGCCGTTTAAAACCCATCATAATGAATATGACGCGCAGTTATACTTAAGAATTGCCCCGGAGCTCTACTTAAAACGCCTTCTGGTAGGCGGCTTTGAGAAGGTCTATGAAATCAACCGCAGTTTCCGCAATGAAGGGGTCTCCACCCGGCATAACCCGGAGTTCACTATGCTTGAGGTCTATACCGCCTACAGCAGTTGCGAAGGGATGATGTCTTTGGTGGAAGAAATAATCGTAGAGGCGGCCAGGGCATCAGGATGCGGACTCAAGTTTGAATACCAGGGAAAGGCCATAGATATCACTCCTCCCTGGAAGCGCTGTTCTTTCGCCCAGATGGTAAAAGATAGATTTGACATCGCGCCTGAAGATTCAGCCGAGGTAATGCTGGAAAAGCTGCAAAAAAAAGGCAAAGCCAAAGAAGAAAAGAGGCTCTCCCGCTCCCAGATAGTAAAAATAGTCGAGGAAGCCATTCAGGAAGAGCGGGATTTCTCGCCCACATTTTTTACCGATTATTTTTCCATACTCTGCCCTCTGGCTAAAAATAAGCCGGATAATCCTTTTATCTCCGAAAGGTTTGAGCTTTTTATCGCCGGGATGGAGGTGGCTAATGCCTACTCCGAGCTAAACAATCCCATAGAGCAAAGAAAAAGGCTGGAAGAAGAAATAGGCGAAGCCGGAACTGAGGCCAACAGCTTAAGGATGCTGGATGAGGATTTTATCACCGCCTTGGAATACGGAATGCCGCCTGCCGGAGGCTTAGGCATTGGCATAGACCGGCTGGTGATGATCTTAACTAACCAGCCTTCAATCCGGGATGTGATTTTATTTCCTTTATTGAGACCGCAAGAATGAAGATGATTTTCTGGATAGCCTGGCGTTATTTGTGGACTAAGCGCAAGGAGCGCTTTGTATCTTTGATTAGTGTAATCTCCATACTGGGGGTGGCGATTGGGGTAGCGGCGCTGATTATAGTCCTGGCGGTGATGTCCGGGTTTGATAAAGACCTCAAGGAAAAAATCATCGGCAATTATTCCCATATTGTGATTGAGGCTCCTTTTCCCATCAGCGATTATACCAGTATTATCCAGGATATAAATAAGCTTGAGCACATATCGGCATCCGCGCCCTTTATCCAGAATCAGGCCTTCTTAGAAGCCCCCCAGCAAAATAGAGGGATATTGGTGCGGGGGATAGACCTGAACCTGGAATCCCGGGTAACTGACATTGAAAGATACCTGGGCCAAAAAACCCGGGATTTCAATAAAGGGGTTTTTATCGGCAAAGAGTTAAGCGGCATCCTTGGCCTGGACACCGGAGATGAACTTACTTTGATCAATCCCGAGGGAGGCCGGATAAGTGCCAAAATCAGCGGATTGTTTAATTCCGGGATGTATGATTATGATACCAACATTATTTATATGGACTTGGCCCAAGCCCAGGATTTCTTCGGCTTCAGTAATTCCGTAAGCGGAATAAGCGTTAAAGTTGACAAGCTTTTTTTGGCGGATGCCCTCAAGGCTGAAATTCAGAAAACCATCGGCCCGGCCTATAACCTAAAAACCTGGATTGAACGCAACAAGAATTTCTTTGCCGCCTTAAAATTAGAGAAAATAACTATGTTTATAATTTTAACCCTGATTATCCTGGTGGCCGCCTTTAATATCATCAGCACCTTAGTAGTAATGGTTACCGAAAAAACCAAAGACATCGGCATACTTAAAGCCGTGGGGATGACCAATGCTAAAATCCGGGCTATTTTTACCTTAGAAGGGCTGTTTATCGGCCTATTCGGCTGTATCCTGGGCTCCGGCATCGGAATAACTTTATCATTACTGCTTAAAAAATATCAATTCGTTAAACTTCCTCCGGATATTTATTATTTAGACCGCTTGCCGGTAAGCCTGGTATTCTGGCCGGATGTGGGAATGGTGATACTCGCGGCCTTTTTAATCAGCCTGGTCTCAACCATATATCCAGCGAGAAAAGCCGGACAGCTGAATCCGCTTGAGGCCTTGCGTTACGAGTGATGATTAAGGCCCGGGATATCCATAAGTATTATAAAAACGGCAAAGAAGATATTCATGTCCTCAAGGGCATAGACTTAAATATTGACCAAGGAGAAATAGTGGCCATACTGGGGCCATCCGGAGCGGGAAAGTCAACCTTACTGCATATCCTGGGAGGATTAGATGAACCCTCAAAAGGCCAGGTCAGCTTTGAGGGTAATTCTCTCTGGGAACTGCCCCAGAAGGAGCTCTCGGGAATCCGCAATCGTCTGATCGGATTCGTTTTTCAGTTTTATCATCTCCTGCCGGAATTTACCGTCCTGGAGAATGTGTTACTACCGGCCTTAATACACAAAAACCGGGACGCCAAAGAGAAGAAAGAAAAGGCTGAGGGACTGTTAAAATCTTTTGGATTAGAAAAGAGAACCGGGCATTTTCCCTCTCAGCTCTCCGGNNTGCCGCCTGCTTAAAAAGCTCAATCAAGAGAAGGCGATGACTATAATAATGGTTACTCATAATTTAGATATGGCAAAATTTGCTTCCAAGGTTTATAATATAAGGGACGGTTTTTTGCGCTAAAACTGGAGAGATGATGAAAGTTTACATTAACGGAAAATTTTACGAGAAACAGGACGCCAAAATTTCAGTATTTGACCACGGCTTTCTTTATGGTGACGGAGTCTTTGAAGGAATACGGTCTTACGGCCGGGTGGTCTTTAAGTTAAAAGAGCATATTGAAAGATTATATGAGTCGGCCCAGAGCATCTGTCTGAAAGTACCTGCGAGTAAAGAAAATCTGACTAAGGCGGTCTGTGATACCCTCAAAATAAATAAGTTAGATGACGCCTATATCCGCCTGATTGTTTCCAGGGGTGAGGGCGACCTGGGGCTTGACCCCCGTAAATGTAACGGCAACGCCACTATCGTGATCATTACCGATAAGATTGCCCTTTATCCGGAAAAGTTATACCGGGAGGGGCTAAAAATCATCACGGTCGCGACTGTTCGCAATCTTCCCGAGGCCCTTAACCCTCAAATCAAATCCCTGAATTACCTGAACAACATCCTGGCTAAAATTGAGGCCATTAACTGCGGATATGAAGAAGCGATTATGCTGGATTCCCTGGGGTATGTGGCTGAATGCACCGGAGATAACATTTTTATCGTCAAGAAAAACGAACTTTACACCCCTCCCCAGTGCATGGGGACCTTGCGCGGCATAACCCGGGACACCATTTTAGAAATAGCCTCCAAAAAAGGAATTTCTGTTCACGAGCATGTCATAACCCGGCACGAGGTGTATATTTCGGATGAATGTTTCCTGACCGGGACCGCGGCTGAAATTATTCCGGTGGTCTGCGTGGACGGCCGGAAAATCGGAGATAGTAAACCCGGAAAGTTAACCCTTAAGCTAAGAGAAGAATTCCATAAAGTTACCAAGAAAGAGGGAGTTAAATACTAAATAATTAATAACCGGATAATAACCAATAATCAATTTCCAATAACCAAGAAATAATCAAACATCAATAACCAATTACCAAATGTTTGATTATTGGTTATTGTAATTTATTTGGTTATTGTATCTTGGTGATTGGTCATTAATAAACCGATACTTGGCTATTTGACTTTTAACACAGGAGACAGCTATGCTTTGCGATGTATGCGCGGCCAACCCCGCGACAGTGCACCTGACTGAAATTGTAGATGAGCAGATGACCGAGCTTCATCTTTGCGAGGAATGCGCCAAGAATAAATCCAGCGAGATGGAACAGCAGTTTGGTTTGGCTGACCTGTTGGCCGGGCTCTCGGATTTAGGGAAAGGGGCGATTGAAACCAAGGAAAGCCTGAAAATCAAGTGCTCCAACTGCGGGATGACCTACGCGGATTTTAAGAAAGTAGGCCGCCTGGGCTGCAGCGAATGTTATAATTCCTTTCGCAAATATCTTCTGCCTCTGCTTAAGCGCATCCACGGCTCAAATAAACATTACGGAAAGATGCCCCTGGTTTTAGCCAAACCCCTGAAGACAAAATCCGATATTGAAGAACTAAAGGTAAAATTACAAAAAGCTGTTTCTATCGAGGACTTTGAAGAGGCGGCGCGCATCCGGGATATAATTAAAAAGTTAGAGAACAGCGAACCGAAGGATAAGAACCAAACTACGCAATGAAATTAGACGATTTGCTTAGCCATTCCAGCGAATGGCTTAAGGGAAGCGGGCCAAATTCCGATATTGTAATTTCCAGCCGGATAAGGCTGGCCAGAAATATTATGGCCAGATTCTTTCCCCATTGGGCGGATAAAACCCAGGGGGATGAAACCTCCGGCATTATTTATCAAGCTATCCAGAAGGTGGAATACCTTAAAAGAAATACCTATTTTAAGCTTTCCGAGATGGATACTGTGGATAAACAGTTTCTGGTAGAGCGCCATCTGATGAGCCGGGAACAGGCCTCTAAGCCCAACTCCAAGGCGGTAGTCATTGACGATGATGAAATTATCTCTATAATGATTAATGAAGAGGACCACCTCAGGCTCCAGGTAATGAAATCCGGCTTTGACTTGCTGGACGCCTGGGAGATAATGAACCGGATTGACGACGCCCTTTCCAAAGAGCTAAGCTTCGCCTTCTCATCGGAATACGGCTACTTAACCGCCTGCCCCACCAATACCGGAAGCGGGATGCGCGGCTCAGTGATGCTGCATTTGCCGGCTTTGGTAATGCTCAGGACTATAGATAAGGTCCTCTCAGCCATTGCCAAGCTAAGCTTTACCACCCGCGGCCTTTACGGAGAAGGGACCCAGGCTATCGGAAATTTTTTTCAGATTTCTAACCAAATTTCTTTGGGGCACAATGAAGATGAGATTATCAGCAACATCAACGGGCTTATCCGCCAGGTTATCGAGCATGAGGAAACCGCCAGAGGTGTCCTCCTGAAACAGCAGAAGACTCTTTTAGAAGACCGGGTCTGGCGCTCCTTGGGCATACTCAAAAACTCCTTTATCATCTCATCACAGGAGACCACGGAATTACTTTCCATGCTCCGGCTGGGTATTGACTTAAATATCATTAAGGACATTGACCGCAGAACAGTGAATGAATTATTTATTCTGATTCAGCCGGCGCATCTGCAAAAGTTAGAAAGCAAGAAGCTCAACAGCCAGGAAAGAGATATCAAGAGAGCAAGTTTGATTAGAAGTAAGTTGATAAAATGAAAAACAAGAGTAACCGGTAACCCTGCCGGCAGGCAGGTATCCTGGTTATTGGTAATTTCGNNAATGTTTAATCGTTTTACTGAAAGAGCGAGAAAGGTCATTATTTTAGCCAAAGAGGAGGCCCGGCGTTTTAATCACGATTATATTGGAACTGAACATATACTGTTAGGTTTAATCCGGGAAGGCGAAGGAGTAGCGGCGGCGGTCTTAGAAAAACTGGGCTTAGACCTGCAGACCATCCGTTTAGAAGTAGAAAAAGTGGTCCAGCCCGGGCCAACCACCCAGATATTAGGGGATATTCCCTTTACCCCCAGGGCAAAAAAGGCCCTGGAGCTGGCGGCTGAAGAAGCCCGCTCTTTAGGCCACAATTATATCGGCACGGAACACATCTTATTGGGGATAATCCGGGAAGGCGAGTCCGTGGCTTCGCAGGTTCTCCTTAACTTAGGATTGGATTTAGAAAGGGTAAAGAACGAAATTATGTCGGTCCTGGGAGCGGCCACCCCCGGCTTTAGCCAACAACAGCAACAGGCGGCCCCGCACGGAAAAACCAAAACCCCGGCCCTGGATGCCTTTGGCCGGGATATCACGCATGCCGCCAGAGAAGGCAAGCTTGACCCGGTAGTTGACCGTAAAGTTGAGATTCAGCGGATTATCCAGATTTTATCCCGGCGCACCAAAAACAACCCGGTGCTTCTGGGTGAGGCGGGCGTGGGAAAAACCGCGATTGTTGAGGGATTAGCCCAATTAATCGTTAACGAGAATGTCCCTGAGGTCTTAAGAAACAAACGGCTGATAATCCTGGATCTGGCCCTGATGGTTGCCGGGACTAAATACCGCGGCCAGTTTGAAGAGCGGATTAAGGCGGTAATGGAAGAAATCAAGCGCTCTCAGGATGTAATCATATTCATAGACGAACTGCATACCTTAGTCGGGGCCGGAGCAGCCGAGGGGGCAATAGACGCCTCCAATATTTTAAAGCCGTCCTTATCGCGGGGAGAAATTCAGTGCATCGGAGCCACCACTATGGATGAATACCGCAAATACATTGAGAAAGACGCGGCATTAGAAAGAAGATTCCAGACTATTATGGTTGAACCGCCCAACGCCCCGCAGACAGTTGAGATACTTAAAGGCTTAAGGGATAGATACGAAGCCCATCACAAAGTAAAGTTCTTAGACGAGGCTTTAGAGGCGGCGGCTAAATTATCCGAACGCTACATCTCGGGCCGGTTCCTTCCGGATAAAGCTATTGACCTGATTGATGAATCCGGTTCCCGGGCCAGGTTAGACGTCCTGGTAATTCCCCCGGACATCAAAGAACTTGAGGCAAAAGTAGAGGCCTTAAAAAAAGAAAAAGAAGCCCTGATAAAATCCCAGGATTTTGAAAAGGCCGCGGCCCTGCGCGACCAGGAAAGGCAGGCGCGGCTGGAACTGGAGAAAGTAAATAAGGAGTGGAATCAAAAAAAAGACCAGATACGCCCCCAGATAGACGCCGAAGCCATTGCCAAAATAATTTCACAATGGACAGGAATCCCTCTTTTTCGCTTAGAGGAAAAAGAGGGCGAGAAACTGCTTAAGATTGAAGAAAATCTGCATAAACGGGTGGTAGGCCAGGAAGAGGCCATCTCGGCAATTGCTAATGCCACCCGGCGTTCCCGCGCCGGGATTAAAGACCCCCGCCGGCCTATCGGCTCATTCATTTTCTTAGGGCCGACCGGAGTAGGCAAAACCCTCTTAGCCCGGGCTTTGGCTGAGTTTATGTTTGGAGACGAGGAATCCTTAATTCAGATAGATATGTCCGAATATATGGAAAGACATTCAATGTCCAAACTCATCGGTTCTCCTCCTGGGTATGTCGGTTACGACGAAGCGGGTCAGTTGACTGAAGCTGTCAGACACAGACCGTATTCGGTAATACTTTTTGATGAGATTGAAAAAGCTCATCCGGAAATTTTTAATATGCTTTTACAAGTGATTGATGAAGGGAGATTAACTGACGGCAAAGGCAGAGTGGTTAATTTTAAAAACACAATAATTATTCTTACCAGCAATATAGGTTCGCAATTTGTGGAGAAAATGGAGTCAGTCGGTTTTTCCAATAATGGCACCAGAGAAGACTATGGCAATATGAAGGAGAAAGTTCTGGAAGCGCTTAAAGACAATTTCCGTCCGGAGTTTATCAATCGCCTTGACGAAATTATTGTCTTTGATGTTTTGTCGGAGTCTGCAATCAAGGAAATAGTTAGTTTGAGAATTAACGTAGTTAAAGACCGTCTTTCCTCTAAGGGAATAAATTTTGAAATTTCGGATGAATCTTTGTCTTATTTGGCAAAAGAAGGTTATAATCCGCATTACGGCGCGCGACCGCTGAACCGCCTGATTCAAAACAAAATTTTGAATCCCGTGGCGTCCTACATTATCAGCAATGGCGTAAGGAAGGGGGACACCGTCATTGTTTCAGTCAAAGGAGTAGAACTCATTATTGAAACCAAGAAAGGCAAAATCAAAAGCCCGATACGCATGAGAGCTCACTCTCCGGTTTAGTTCCCCAATGGTGTCTTTACTATACCAAGTTNNCCTATTTTCAAAACAAATGATGTCGCACGCGCGGAGCGCGTGGTAGCTCTAAATTAAATTGTACGCTCCACGAAAGCCCCACCACCACCTCGCTCCACTCGGCAACCCCAAAAAGAAAAAATGTTCCTTGCTTTTTGTTTTCGCGGGGGTGGTTTTTTCTAAAATGGAAAGGAC
>DOMD01000017.1:0-5380 GCA_003510525.1 Candidatus Omnitrophota bacterium | reverse complement strand
TGTGGCGGGGCTTCAATGCGGACTCGGATGGCAGGGCAAAAAAGAATGGTGGCTGACCCCATTTAGTTCCATTTAGTAAGCCCATTTAGCAAATTTATTTCCGGACTTGATCTTCGACGCGCTCTCGCGATCGTACTTGGCGAATTGTCTCCATAAACTGTTCATCCACATCGCCAGTAATATATTCGCCGTTAAAATACGGCATGGAAAGACGGCTGATATGATGTTCGCCGCGGCGCATGATAGCCTCCGAAAGATCTTCGACGGTTTGAAACATCAAAATGTCAGCACCGATAAATTTGCAGACTTCCTCGTCTGACAAACGCGCCGAAATCAGTTCTTCTCTGGTTGGAATATCAATACCGTAAAAATCTGGGTATAGAAGCGGCGGACACATGGAAAGAAAATACACTTTTTTCGCGCCGGCCTCCCGTACCATTCGTATTACTTCGTGGCTGGTCGTACCACGGACGATGGAGTCATCAACAATCACGACATCTTTTCCAGCTAATTCTGTAATTTGCGGCGATAGCTTCCTCCGAACCGCGTTCTGACGCGTTTCCGAACCCGGCATGATAAAAGTACGTCCTATGAACGCATTTTTATAAATCGCCTCAGAATAGCGGACGCCAATTTCGTGCGCAAATGCAAGCGCAATCGGATTAGAGGTGAATGGAACCGGTACTACTAGGTCGGGTGTTATATCGGGATGAAGCTTTTTCCAGTTCTTCGCCATATTTTGCCCCATTCGCAACCTAGCACGATATACGCTTACCTGATTGATGAGCGCATCGGCCCGGGCGAAATAAATATATTCAAACGCGTCGGGAGTAAATTCAGCGCTAGCAAGTTTTTTCGAGTGCAGCTTCCCGTCCATATCAACAAACATCACTTCACCGGGGCCGACATCGCCGACGAGAGAAAATCCAAGCAACGTGTACATCGTATTTTCAGAAGAGAAAATATATTCCTTTTGTCCGTCAATATTCTGACGGACCCCGTAAACAAGCGGCCGGATTCCATGGGGATCGCGAAAAGCAAACAAACCCTTGCCAGCGATGATGCCTACGACCGAATAAGCTCCGTTAACCCGTTTAAATACATTTTTTACTGCGGCGCTTAATGCAGTAAAGAAGTCAGGATGTCCCGAGGCTTTGCGCAATTCCGTTGCCAATATGCCCAATAAAGCTTCTGTATCTGAATCAGAATTGCAGTGGAAATGTTCGTTTTCTTGCAGTTCGCGGCGAAGTTGTTGATAATTAGTAAGATTTCCATTATGGATAAGCGCGATGCCATAGGGAGAATTAACAAGAAACGGCTGGGCATTGCCAAGATTAAAAGCCGAACCGGTAGTTGCGTACCGCGTGTGCGCGATTCCAATCGTACCGTGAAGATTCGCAAGCGATTCTTTGTCAAAAGCCTCTCGGACAAAACCTTTGCCGCGAGCGATATTAAATCTACCATTAAAGGTAACAATTCCTGCGGCATCTTGGCCGCGATGCTGCAAATTAATCAAACCCTCATAGAGTTCGCTGGTGACAGGTTTTTTAGAAATAATCCCGAGAATTCCACACATAGAGACAGTATATAGTTAAAACGCGAAGAAATCAATTGAAAAAGGGAACAGCCTATACCCATCGTTGTGTTCTTTCTGTATTTGTGATATCATAAATAATGATCAGTGGCTAGTGAGTAGAGGTTTACATAAAAATGAAAATACTAAAATTCAACGAAGTTGGAGCCGAAAAAAGCAAGGATGGTAGATTTATCTATAGGTATTTCGATGAACCTATCACAAGAGAGGGTGACAATCTCGTCATAATACCAGTAACAATACCGAGTGGAGTTGTTGAACAAGAACATTACCACGAAAAAGTTAACGAATTTATTTTCTTTTTGACAAAAGGTATATCAAGGGTTAATGGGAAAGATTATGATATGCATCCTTATGATATCCTCATCCTAGATACAAAAGAAAGACATCAAATTATTGCGAAAGATGCAGATGTAAAGGTTCTAGTTATTAAAAAGGGAATTATTGATAAAGTAAATTGCTAATGACATCAATAAATGAAATGAAAAAAAGCGGTCACAAACTTTTCATTTCAGGTCCAGTAAATCTCGATGATAATATCAGGGAGTCAATTTACAATTCACCAGATATTGGTCATCGTGAACTAGAATTTGTAGAACTTTTGAAGGGTATTAGAGAAAAATTATTGATAGTCTTTAAAGCAAATAAAGAGGAATATTCTGTCCTGATTTTTACAGGAAGCGGTACCAGTGCGATGGAGGCCGTCATGGCCGCCAATGTGCATGAAGGAAAAAAAGCTCTAATTGTCAGCAATGGAGAATTTGGAGAAAGATTTGCAGAAATAGCAGATATACATCACATCAAATACAAGCACTTGAAATATCAGTGGGGGGAGCCTGTCCAATTGGATGACATAGACAAAATTCTAAAAAATGATTCAGACATCGAAACTGTAGTAATGACATACCACGAAACAAGTATCGCAATACTAAATCCAGTTAAAGAAATCGGCAAATTGGCAAAAAGATATAATAAATTTTTCATTGTTGACTGCATAAGCGCTGTCGGAGGTGAGCCTCTGGATGTAGTAAAATACAATATTGATTTTGCAATCGGCTCAAGCGCAAAAGCGCTTCAATCAATGCCTGTTCTGGGAATCGTCTGCGCGAGGAAATCAGCGATCAAAGCCATCTCAGACATAAAGCCGAGGTGTTACTATCTAGATCTTCTCAAACATTATCGGTATGAAGAAGAGCTAAACCAAACACCCTATACACCAGCAGTACCCCTTTTTTTTGCTCTAAACCAATCTCTTGACAATATACTTGAGGAGAGCATTAAAGGTAGATTGCGACGATACGAAAAAAATGCAAATTATTTGAGAAAAGGCTTAAAAAAAATGGGACTCATTTTTTTTCTTCCAGAAAAATACCACTCAAGAATGGTTGTTTATGCGATGCTTCCTGAAAATATTAGCTACGAACCTTTGCACAAAAAACTAAGGGAGAGTGGATTTATTATATATGCAGGAAAAGGGCACTTAGATAATAGAGCTATACATATTGCAAATATTGGTAATATCAACAAAAAAGATATAGATAATTTCCTTTTTCACCTAGAAAAGGCTATAAATGAAACTAAAATTAAATCAATCAAGGCCAGGTAGAGAACTTATAAGTTCCGAGCTAATCGATCTGATTGTTAAAAACAATGCAGATATCATCAATGCGTTGCTAGAATCAGCAATATATCCGAATGCAGGTGAAATTCTGATTAAAACCGGAAATAAAAGGATTTCTATTGTCAGTGAGTGGAAAATTAAATCATTTGTAAATAGTGGGGGGTCACTCGCAAATGTACGGCTTTTTGAGAAGCAAATATCAACAAACCATGAAAAAAGGGGTGAGAAAGATAACAATAGTTATATCATTAAATTCGACACATCTCGTAATAAAGATAAACTTGCAAGGGAAATCTCTTGGATATTAAACCTAGACAAAGATACATTAAAGCTATTTCCGGAGCTAGTATATTATAATTTAGATTTCAATACCCCCTTTTATATCACTCCTTTCTATAAAAAATATACACCACTTAATATACTTTTGAGTAATAAAATAATTAGCAAAAATAAGATAGATAGTATATTGAGTGAGCTCCTAGACCTTGTATTTAATAATATTTATACGAAAAAGGGTAGAGGTGAGATAAAAGACCAACTCAAGCACTACCATCTAGACAGAGTCGAAAATAGATTAGAGGAAACAATGCTTCATTGCCCACAATTTAAAAAGCTAATAGAGGCAGAAAAGCTGAAAATAAATGGTGTTGAGTATGAAAATGTCGCCCCGATTATTAAAAAAATAAAAAAAGATAAAAGGATATTAGAGAAATTGAAGCTGAGAACGTCAAATCTAACACACGGGGATCTGCATTTTGGAAATATCCTGTATTCGAAGGAAAAGGAAGATCTTAGATTCAAATTAATAGATCCAGGTGCACACGAAGCATCAAATTTCACATATGATATTGGGAAGCTATATCATTCATTTTATGGTTTATATGACACCATATATCTCAATAGATTTGAACTGAAAGAAAAAAGTGATACTTTAATAGATATAACGTTAGACATTGAGACTAATCAAAATTACAATTATATCAAAAAGAATTTTAAGAATATTCTGGAAAATAAGAAATTTAAATTACTGGAACAAGAGCCTGATTGGGAACTCAAATCTCTCTTTGCTCAAGCTTGTCATTTTTGCAGCATGATGCCTTTCCATATTAAGGATGTGGCTAAAGCAAAGGCCATTTATCTACAGGGTGTGATTCTTTTAAATGAAGTTATGGTAAAATTAAACAAATAATCTACTACCATGTTCGAATCACCAGGAAATATAAAATCACCAGCAAATATAGAACTCAAATCAAATGTAGAGTATTTGATGTTAAGACACGACTCCCCGAATGATATTCAAAACTTGATTATAAATTTCTGTGAAAAATATGATCATTTCAAAGAAAAATCAGCAAGTGGTATTTTTGTAATAGCGGTTGGTGGAGCAGAAGCAACCGCAAAAACCTATCTAGTAAATGAATTCAAGAAATTACTTCGAGATAGAATACATATCATAGTGCTCGCGATGGATGACTACCTCAAACTCTCCAGAAAAGAAAGAAAAGAGAAGGTTGACACGCTGAGAGAAAGAGGAACAATGAGTGATGAAGATCTACTAGTATATGAAATAGGCAACGCCCCATCTTTAACTGATTTTGAGTCACTAAAAAAAAATATAAATGAATTGAAAGAAGGTAAACCAATAATAAAAAATATTTACAATCATACAGATGGAAATATTATCAAAAATAGAGAGGAGGTGGGGCCTGTAAAGGAAGGTATACTTTTCGTCGAGGGAATATTTGCATTAAAGGACGAGCTCGATGGAATTGCTGATTTAAACATTTTTGTTTATAGTGCTGAAGAGAAAAAATCCCAAAGGGTTGCGAGGAGAGATTCCGTGGAAAGAGGGCATGGTGATTATTTGGCAAATAAATACTTCCTTGAAGCACAGATTCCATCATATAGAAGACATATTGAACCTACAATAGGAAATGCTGACGTTATCATAGATACGACAAATCTTTTTGATTAAACCTCAGATTGAGGAAGTCCTGTGTATACATCTGTCATACGGATCGAAGAAAATCGGCACCACGTGCTTGACCAGCGCCAATCTTCCGCCTTGCACACCAGGTTTGCTTTCTTCGCACTCCGCTCTATACACCTGATCTCTCCCGCCCTGCCGTCCGAGTCCGCATTAGCCCCGCCACACTGCCCGAATA
>DOMD01000158.1 GCA_003510525.1 Candidatus Omnitrophota bacterium | reverse complement strand
GACCACCACCAATACCATAAAGGCGATATTGAAAAGATTGTCCGGGCCTGCCGAAAGAAGAATGTGGACACGATAGTAACTACTGAAAAAGACCTCACTCGCCTTCCTCTGAGTGAATTTGCTTCGGATATAAAGATCCTTATTTTAAAGATAAATCTGGTTATAACCCACAATGAAGAAAGCCTCTTTAATCGAGTATTTGGCTTATTGGCTGGTTAGGTTCTTCAGCTTAGTAGTGATTGCCTTGCCGCCTAAGGCTAATTTTATCTTAGGGAGGGCTTTGGGCATCTCCGGTTATTATCTGCTTAAGAAAAAAAGAAACCTGGCGCTTAAGAATTTAAAGACGGTTTTCCGGGATGAGTTTGAATATTGGCAGATAGAACGCATCGCCAAGAAGGCCTTTATCAGCCTGGCCCTGGATATCATTGAAGCCCTGTATATCCCTAAGATAGACTCCCGTTATATAAACAAGCATATCCGGATAGAAAATCTTAAATTCTTGGATGAGGCCTTAAAAAAGGGAAAAGGAGTGATTCTCCTGGCCTATCATTTAGGCAACTGGGAGTTGTCTAATATTACCTGCAGCCTGGAGGGGTATGAGTATAAGGTTATTGTGAATGAGCAAAGGTATCCGCTTTTGAATGAACTTTTAAACCGTTACCGCCAATCCAAGGGCTGTAAAATCATTCCCCGGGGAATGGCCTTAAGGGAAATCATTAAGGCTTTAAAAAGTAATCAGGTGGTGGCGATGGCCGGAGACCAGGGCGGCAAGGAAGGTTATCTGAGTGAGATGTTTGGTTTGCCAATTTCCACACCTAGCGGTTTTGTCAGGTTTGCCTCAAATACCCAATCGGCAGTAATCCCGGCTATTATTGTCAGAGAACGCAGGTTTTATCACCGGATTATCCTGGAGGCCCCGCTTGAGATAGAGGGAAAAGATGAAACAGAGACATTAGAAAATTGTTTACGTAAGTCCAACGCGATCTTAGAGCGGTATATTCGCGAATATCCCCAGGAATATTTCTGGTTTTATAAAATATGGAAATATTCGCCTTTCAGGAAGGTGATAGTTCTATCCGACGGCAAGGCCGGACATCTGAGGCAGATGGAAGCTTTACAGAAAATAGCTGATGGTTTAGGATTTAGGGTTTATAGCAAGATTGTAGAAGTAAGGTTTAGAAACAGGTTGGCAAAAATCCTGGCTAATGCGTGCGCCGGGTTTGGCCTGGATATTTTTGAGCTGTGTATAAGCGAAGAATCTTATTTGGCTTTAAGGAGAGCGAGCGCGGATGTGGTTATTTCCTGCGGCGCGTCTTTGGCCGGGCTTAATTTGGCGATAGCCAGGGACAATCTGGCCCGTTCTGTCTGCGTGATGAATCCGGGCATCGCGGGAAGAAGGAGATTTGATTTAGTGATTATGCCTAAGCACGATTGGAAGCGGCATCAGAAAAATACCGTAATTACTGATGGCGCCCTTAATTTAATCGATCAGGATTATTTAAGCCAGCAAACCCAAGGCCTGCTTAAAGTGATTGCTTCGGATAGAGCCTTGAAAAATTCTATGGCTACGGCTATAGGAAGCCGTACCATCGCCCGCGGGCTTATCGGCGTATTAATCGGCGGGGATACCAAAAAATATAAATTAACCCAAAGATTAATCACGGCGGTTTCCTCCCAGATAAAAAAGGCGGCCTCGGACTTAGGGATGGATATATTGCTTACTACTTCCCGCAGGACGTCCGATAAGGCAGAGGAGATAATTAAAAAAGAATTTGGCGGCTTAAAAGAATGTCCGCTTCTGGTGATTGCCAGGGAAAAAAATATCCCGCAGGCAGTAGGAGGGATTCTGGGGTTATGCGAATGTGTGGTTGTCTCTGGCGAGAGTATTTCAATGGTCTCGGAGGCGGCGGCTTCCGGCAAGTATGTCCTGGTTTTCAGGCTTAAAGGCACTTATTTAGGCAGAGAGGGCCGTCATGAGAGATTTTTAAGGAATTTGGAGAGTGAGGGTTATATCCGGATAACCCAACCTGAGAATATCGCGGATAAAATTAAAGAGCTTATCCGGGATAAGCCGCCGATAAAGAAATTGGATGACCGGGCCAAGGTTAAAGAAGCGATGAGAAAACTGCTATGATCAGCTATCAGCTATCAGCTATCAACAATCAGCTGAAAGCCGCCACCGCCGAATGGCGGCGGGGTGCCGCCTTTGGCGGCAAAAGCCGATGAACATTCTGCAAATATTGCCCGAACTTAATTACGGCGGGGTGGAGACCGGAACAGTGGACTTGGCTAAGTATTTAGTCAAGGCTCAGCATAAGGCGGTAGTGGTTTCCGCCGGAGGAGAATTAGTAGATAAGCTTAAATGCTTGGGCGCTGTTCATTATTCTCTGGCAGTTAATAAAAAATCCTTATTTTCCATTGTCCGGGCTTGTTTTGAGCTGGTAAAAATTATTCAAAGAGAAGATATTCGGGTAGTTCATGCCCGCTCCCGGGTTCCGGCCTGGAGCGCTTATTTTGCCGCTAAGCTAACCAATGTCCCTTTTATTACCACTTGCCATGGTTATTATTCCCGGCATATTTTAAGCCGGGTGATGGGCTGGGGAAAATTAGTGATTGTGCCCAGCCAGATAATCGGAAGGCGCATGATTGATGATTTCGCGGTATCCCCGGAGAGGATAAGGTTGATACCGCGCGGTGTGGATGCCGAAAATTTTACCTTTATCTTACCCGAGGAAAAAAGCCGTACCGAGTTTGTGATCGCTTTTATCGCCAGGATTACTCCGATAAAGGGACATCTTTATTTTATCAAGGCAATCCAGCGGGTTTACCGCAGTATTCCTAATATTAAGGTCTGGATTATCGGCACCGCCCCCAAATCCAAGTTTCATTATAAAGAGGACCTGGAGATTCTGGTCAAGCGTTTGGGGCTTAAGCACATCGTTGAATTTTTAGGCAAGAGAAACGATATCCCTCAGCTTTTTTCTAAAATCAATCTCTTGGTTATGGCCTCAACTACCCACGAGGCCTTTGGCCGGGTGATTGTCGAAGCTCAAGCATCCGGGGTTCCGGTAGTGGCCACCCGGGTAGGAGGGGTGGTAGATATTGTCGAGGATGGCGTGGATGGCCTCTTGTGCGTTCCTAAAGATTCTGAAGGTATGGCTGAGGCAATTATCAGGATTTTAAGGGATAATGAGCTAAGCTCTCTATTAGCCAAAAACGGCCGTCTTAAAGCGCTTTCAAAATTCAACTTAGAGAAGATGGCTAAAAACACCCTGGAGGTTTATCAAGAGGCAGTTGGTTTTAAAAGAATTCTGATAATAAAACTGAGCGCTTTGGGTGACCTTATCCTTTCGATTCCGGCCTTGAAGGCGATACGTAAGAAGTACCCTTCTCCTCATAAGATAACCCTGCTTACCGGAAAGGCGATAGCCGCGGTAGTAAGTAATTGTCCTTATTTGGATGAGGTAATGGTATATGATTTTAATGAGAGCGATAAGGGCATCTTTAAGCTTTTTCGCCTGGGTAAGGAATTAAGAAGAAAGAATTTTGATATGGCCGTTGATCTGCAGAATAACCGCAAGAGCCATATCCTCTGCGGCCTTTCTTTGGCCTCGCTAAGATGCGGCTATCAAAATAAGAAGTTTAGCTTTTTGCTTAATCGTAAGGTCAAAGAAGATAAATTTATCCTGGGCCCCCTGGAGCATCAGTTCCGGGTTTTAAATCTGCTGGATATTGAACTCAAAGACAGAAAGATTGAACTTTGGCCTTCAAAAGAGGATGAGAGATATATTGATAATTTTTTAAATTCAGAATGGTTGAGCGGGAGTCAGATTTTGGCGGGGGTCCACCTTAGTTCTTCCCAGAAATGGCTTACCAAGCGCTGGCCGCTGGAGTATGTCGCCCATCTGGCTGAAGAGCTGGCTTTAAGGGATATTCGCGTGGTTTTAACCGGAGAAAGAATGTCTCAAAATGAGTTGAGAGTTTTTAACGAGATGGCCAGGAAGTCTAAGCCGATTATCGCCTGCGGAAAAACCACCATCAATCAGCTGGCCTGCCTGATTAAGCGCTGTAATGTATTTATCTCAGGCGATACCGCGCCTTTACATATTGCCTCCGGAGTAGGCACCGCGGTAATCGCGCTATTCGGCCCGACTGACCCGCGCCGGCATATCTCCTCGGAGAATGACGCGTTGATATTAAAACAAGACTTAGAGTGTCAGCCCTGCTATAAGCCAAAATGCGTATCCATAGAGTGCATGAAGAAGATAAGCGTGGATGAGGTTAAGGAAGCAGTGTTAAAATTGCTATGATTAGCTATCAGCTATCAGCTGTCAGTAATCAGTTGAAAGCCGCCACCGCCGAATGGCGGCGGGGTGCCGCCTTTGGCGGAAAAAGCCGATGAATATATTGATTTTGGCCAATCATTTTAATCCCGGAGGGATATCCAGCTATATCTTGAATTTGGCTCAAGGATTGGCGGTGAAAGGACATCAGGTATATGTCGGCTCAGCGGGCGGAGAGTGGTTGGAAAGGCTTAAGAAAAATAATATTGAACATATCAACCTGCCTTTAAAAACCAAATCCATAATCAGCCCTAAGCTTTTGTTTTCTTATTTTATTTTAAAGAAGGAGTTAAGGGATAAACGCCTTGATATAATCCACAGCCAGACCCGGGTTACCAGCGTTTTGGCTTATTGGTTATCCCGAAAGACCACGGTGCCTTTTATTTCTACCGCCCATGGTTTTTTTAAGCCGCGCTGGGTGAGGTTAAGATTTCCCTGTTGGGGGGATTCGGTTATTGCCATCTCCGAGGCAGTCAAAGAGCATTTAATCGCGGATTTTAAGGTTGCCCCGGATAAGATACGATTGGTGCATAATGGGATTGATGTTAAGAGTAGCCAGAAACCAG
>DOMD01000019.1 GCA_003510525.1 Candidatus Omnitrophota bacterium | reverse complement strand
ATTATTTCTTTTTTTCTTTAGTTTTAAAAAAAAGTTCCCAGGGATGGCGCTTTAGGTCGTCGGTCAGCTCTTCGATGTTTTTATAGACTGTCTCGTCAGAAAAAAACCTTCCGATAGTGCCTTCTCCGGTTTTTATCCCGGACAATATCTCATTAAGGCCGGTAACCGCTTCATCGGTTTTCGAGACTAATTCTTTCATCTCTTTGGTGATTTCTTCCATTGGGATCGGATCCTGCCCAAGAATAGTGTCGTTTTCTTTAAGTGTGTGGTTATAATCTTTGCCCGGCATTATTTCAATATATTTTTCGCCTAAAAGCCCCAGGGTATTTATCCAGACCGCGGAATCAGATGGAATTTGGGCGTCTTTATTTACCCAGACCCGCACTCCCACCTTGGTGGTTTTTGATTCTGAGTCGGAGAAAATCTTTATGCTTTTGATCTCGCCGATATCCACCCCGGAAAACCGGGTGGGGGCGCCTATTTTGAGTCCGTTGGCAAAACCAAAGAGTATGTCAAATTTATAGCCGGGTTTGATAATTTGAAAATCGCGGATAAAAAAAACAAAAATGGTCAGGATGACCAGGCCGATAATTATGAATAACCCGACAAATAATTCTACTCGTGATTTCGCGGTCATTTATGTTCCTCCATTAAATGCACTTATCTATGGTTTCGGTAATCGGCCCCTGGGCCAGGCCGTTAATGAACTGATAGACTACCGGATGATTTGTCCGTTGTATCTCTTCTGCCGAGCCCTCAGCGATAATTTTCCCATGATACAGCATAGCGATTTTGTCGGCAATCCTGTAGGCGCTTTTCATATCATGGGTAACCACAATAGAGGTTACCTTTAATTTATCGTGAAGACTGCGGATAAGCTCATTAATGCTGTCAGCGGTTATAGGGTCAACGCCGGTAGTAGGCTCGTCATAAAGGATAATTTCCGGGTTGACGCATAAAGCCCTGGCAATAGCTACCCGTTTTTTCATTCCGCCGCTCAATTCTGAAGGTAAAAGTTTTTGTATGCCGCAGAGTTCAACATTACTCAGGGATTCCTCTACCCGATGCTCGATTTCCCGCGCGCTTAATTTAGAGTATTCATACAAAGTAAAGCCCACATTTTCACCCACAGTAAGGGAGTCAAACAATGCTCCTCCCTGAAAGACCATGGCCATGCGCATCCTTAACTTATTCAGTTCCTTAGATGAAATTTTAGCGATGTCTTTTCCGTCAATAATAATCTCTCCGCTCTCAGGCCTCAAGACGCCCATAATATGCTTTAACAGGACGCTTTTGCCGCAGCCGGAGCGGCCGATAATCACCTTGGTTTCTCCGTCGGCTATGTTCAGGCTTAAGCCCTTTAAAATTTTGCTGGAGTTAAAATTTTTATATATATTTTTAATTTCTATCATTGCAACCGCAGAAGCGCAGAATAACCCTTAAATATGCTGTTTTTACCGCAGAAGCGCAGAATAACCCTTAAATAGATTGTTTTCCGCAGAGACACAGAACTCTGCGTCTCTGCGGTTACATCTCTTTTTAGAGTCATTCTGCGTCTCAGCGGTTACGGGAAGATAAAGTAAAATATCGCGGTAAACACGCAGTCAGCCGCGATAATCAGAATGAAGCTGGTTACCACCGAAAGGGTAGTAGCCTTACCTACGCCTTCGGCTCCGCCTTCGGTGCGCATTCCCTCCAGACAGCCAACCATCGCGATTATCATTCCAAAAATCAGGGTTTTAAATAAGCCTGTAGTTACGTCTTTAATCTGCAGGGAATCAAAGGTCATATTCAGATACATACTTGACCTTATGCCTAAGCGGTAAACACAAATGAGATACCCTCCGACAATTCCCACCAGATTGGCATACATCGTTAATACCGGAACCATAAAGGTAAAAGCCAAAAAGCGCGGCACCACCAGATATTTTATCGGGTTAGCGGCCAGGGTCTCTAAGGCGTCTATCTGCTCGGTTACTTTCATGGTGCCCAATTCCGCGGTTATGGCCGCCCCGCACCTGCCGGCAACTATCAGGCTGGTGATTACCGGCCCCAGCTCCCGAACGATAGAGAGGGCTACGATGTTAGCGATGTATATCTCGCTGGAAAGCTTTTGCATCTGGTAGGCGGTCTGCAGGGCCAGAATTACTCCAATGAAAAAGGCGACTAAGGAAACAATCGGCAGGCTCTCTACTCCGATGATAAAGGCCTGGCGCAGGATTCTTTGGCGCTTAAAAGGCGGAATAAATATCCAATAGAGCGTTTTAAAAAAAAGCCTGGTCAGCGCGCCTACATAGTCAATATAATATACTATGTGGGCGCCAACCTTATGCGCAAAGCTAATAATGTTTTTAGCCATAAGTCTTAATGCGATATGCTATATGCCATACGCTAAAATTTTACTGTCTTCTGCCATCCCAGGGTCTCGTCCTGATTCTTGATGCGCATCTTAAGTGCCTGGTTGTTCTTTAAAGGATACGCCGCCTCCACGATATCCTTTCCTTCGTAATCAATATTATGTTTGATTATCCAATCCTGGATAAGCATAACATTATTTGCCGAATGGACGGTTACCTGGTGCTGGGGAGAGCCAAGATTAGATAGCTCTAAAAGATTAAATTGCCCTTTTAATTCATAGACCGCTCCGTTTACCTCGTTTATTTGGGCGTCCTCTAAGCGCATAACCGGAAAAATTCCTTTCAGGGTAAATTTCGCGCTATTAAATTTAACCTCACCCGCCCCGCCGTCAAGAGCGGTTAATTTAGCTTCTATCTTTATCGCCTCTTTAGGGCCTTTTAGCCGTATTTCTCCGGATACCTTGCCGGATAAAGCGGTATCTTTAGGATTAATGCCCAGGAGCCCGGCCAGTTCATCCAGGGCCATTTCTTTAATGGTTAAATAGAGGTCAAAATCAGGGTTAGAAAAAAGAGTGCCGTCCGGGTTTCTTTTGATGTCTCCTTTTATTTCTATATCCGCCCAGCTGAGCGCCTTAATGGTCAGGCCGCTGTCGTTTATTTCATAATCCGCGGAGAATTCTTTTAAAGGCTTAAAATTAAGCAATGAAGCCTGGGTCCAGGCCTTTCCTTTTACCGCTTTTATTTTCCCGCTTTCGGCTTTTATAATTATGCCGCTGGAGTAAAAATCGCAGGATATATCGCTTTTACCGAATCGGACATGTTTTAAAGATACCTGTATGCTGTAGTTATCGCCTTGCGTATTTCCCGCGGCTGAAAGTATGCCTTGTTCTTTCAGGTCAAAGATGAAAGAGGCGTATTGGCTGAAGAAATCAATCCTGCCGTCGAAGGTTTTGGTTTCCTGGGCTAAGGCTTCCTTAGGCAGGATACTTAAGCCGGCACAGCAGAAAAGAAAAATAAGGATTCTAAAAGTTTTATTCAAACACCAAGGCATCGTTTTTCTTGTCCACCCGGACATTGGAACCTTCGCTAAAACGTTTAGTGATGATCTCTTGGGCCAGAGGATCCTCCACGAATCTCTGGATTATCNNCTCAATATCCACGATTCTATGCAGGTCTTCTTTAACTAAAGGCCTAAAGACGATGATATCATCAATTCGGTTAAGAAATTCCGGCTTAAAAGCGTGCTTTACCTCACCTAAGAGTTTTTCCTTCATCTCCTGATAAGTCAATTCCTCTTTTTGGGATTTAAAGCCTAAAGAGCCCTGCTTGCGGATAAGTTCCGCCCC
>DOMD01000136.1 GCA_003510525.1 Candidatus Omnitrophota bacterium | reverse complement strand
TGGAGTTATTTAAGAGTGGAGATGGACAATATTTTTATCATGCAGTGGCTACGAATTTTCTTGAAGAAGAAAAGGGTGGGCAACAGGTAATAGAGTGGCATAACCAAAGGGGGCAGGCGGAGAACTTTAACAAGGAGCTAAAGAATGGGTTTGGGATGGAGCGTATGCCATGCGGACAAAGTTTCGCCAATGCAGTATTTTTCAGGATAGGACTAATAGCATACAATATATTTATAGGATTTAAGCGTCTATCATGTCCTGAATCTTGGTTAAAACATACGATAGCCACATTCCGTTGGAAGATGGTGCAGGTGGCTGGGCGTATAGTAAGACATGCAGGAGAGATTATCTTAAAATTAGCTGTGGATATAAAGAAACTGGAGTTATTTAGAGGTATTAGAGAAAAGGTTTTTGAATTTAGTCTATGTGCTGATGGGTAGAAGCGTTAAAGACAGCGTGATTTTGTTGAAAGGATAAAAAAGGGGGGGGTAGTGTGTCTAAAAACANNATTTCTAAATCGGGATTTGGGTTCCAGCTATGATTTGACATACCTTTTTGAAAGTAATATAATACATTTTTAGCCATAAGGAGAAAAAATATGCCAGATTGGCGCATTAGTTGCAAACAAGCAAGCAAGCAAGCAAGCATGCATTATACTAAAAGCCCCTTCTCTAAAAAAAATAAACCCAAATTTCTGCACAGTTTAATTGCAGGGATTTGGGTTTTTTGTTTTTTTGGAAAGTAAAATAAAATGGGTCCCGATCAAGAAAAAAATTTTCTGGATAGTATAGTAGATAGTGTAATTGCAGTAGATAAAGATGGTAAGATAAGAGAAGTAAATCAGACAACCCTTAAACTTTTAGGTTATAAAAGAAAAGAAGAAATAATCGAGTTAGCTTTTGAAAAAATTTGCAACAATTTCTCTGTGTCAAGCTTGAAAGATAAACTTCCTTTAGCGGAGCAGGAACTGATATATCTAAACAAGGAAGGTAAGAAAATTTCCGTAAGTGTTAATATCACCAATAGAATTTCCTATCCACATGATATCATCTTTATGGCCAGGGATATCAGTAAAATTAAAGGGTTGATTGATGAATTGACTCACTCTCAGGAAGAGCTCAAGACCTCTTATATAGAACTAAAGGTGAGTAAAGATGATTTGGTGCGTTCTGAGAAACTTGCCTATACTGGCCGCATAGCCGTAAGCATTGCCCATGAGATAAGAAATCCCCTGACCAATGTTTCTATGTCAGTCCAACAGCTCAAAAAAGGTAACAAGATAAAGCAAGAGGGTTTTAAACATATTAATATCGTTGAGAGAAACATAGAAAGGATTAATTATCTGATTACGGAATTATTAAACTGCGCCCGACCAGCTAAACTTGATCTAAAGCCTTATGATATCCACAAGATCTTGAAGGATGTTTTGGAATCCAATAAAGCCAAGATTAACCTCCAAAAGATAAAAGTAACTGAAAACTTTAACTCTAACTCCTCCATATTAAAAATTGATAAAGAACAGATAGAACGTGCCTTCTTGAACTTAATTACCAACGCTATTGAAGCTATGCCCCGTGGCGGTAACTTAACTATTATTACAGAACTCAGTGGAAAATTTTTCCTGGTAAAGATTCATGATACAGGCAAAGGCATCCCTGAAAAAGATATTATTAAGATATTTGACCTTTTTTTTAGCACCAAGTCTGGTGGTGTGGGTTTGGGATTGTCCATATGCTATGGAATTATTGTTAGCCATGGAGGCACTATAGAGGTTGAAAGTAAGTCAAGAAAGGGCTCTACCTTTACTGTTTCTTTGCCAACCGAACAGAGTTTTACACACAGAGAGAGAGTAGGGGGGCGTAAAAACAAAAACGCGGGAGTAAATTGATGGTAGAAATAAAATGGGATATTAAAAGAGGGGTAGGTATTTATCGGCAAGTATTTGATAGCCGCTTAAAGTCATGGATTTCTACTGGTAAGATAAAACCCGGCGAGGTAGTTGTGTATCGCAGTGGTTTTTCCGGTTGGCGAAAACCCGAAGAGCTCAACGAAATTATCCCCTATTTTCGGCGCTATGAAAAAGCTCAATTAAGAAAGCTCAAAAGAAGGAAACCGGCAAGAAGTACCTTATCTGAAAAAACCCAGATAAACCCCGTTAGAAATACAGAATCTTCAAGAGAAGAAAACAAAATTTCTAACGGGGTAAAGAATATTTTAATCATAGACGATGAAAAGGATTTGTGCCAGCTTTTAGGTGATACCTTAAGCTCTCGTGGCTATAATGTTGAGTCTGCCAATACCAGAAAGGAGGCAATTAGTAGTTTAAAAAGCCGCTCACCTGACCTGGTATTTTTAGATTTAAAATTACCTGATGGTGATGGAATGAAGTTTCTTTCTAAAATCAGGAAGATAAATCCTAACACAATAGTAAATATAATTACCGCCTATAGCAGCGAAGAAAGCAGAGACGAGGCAAGGGAATTGGGGGCTTATGGTTTTATAGACAAGCCTTTTAGTGGAGAGGATATATTGAGGAGTATAAGAAAACTTCATAGGTGAGAGTAAGCCCCGTTAGAGATAGGTTGCCGTAGGCAACTGTCAGCCGCCTTTGGCACCTTATCTCTAACGGGGTCGATAAAATGGAGGTTTCTAACGGGGTGGAAAGAATTCTGGTTATAGATGATGATAAGGACCTGCGCTTTAACCTTTCAAGTATCTTAAAGGATGAAGGCTATGATGTACTTGCTGTAGGAGATGGAAGGGAAGCGCTTAAGGCAGTGCAAAATAATTCCCCTAATTTAGCCCTGTTAGATATTCGGCTGCCCAGTATGGATGGGATGGAGATTTTGAAGAAGTTAAAAGGGATTGATAAAGACTTGCTCATAATTATGCTCACCGCTTACGCCGAGGTTAAGGACGCAGTAAAAGCAATGAGATTAGGTGCGTTTGATTATATTACCAAGCCCTTTGATAATGAGGAGCTCGTGCTGATAATTAAAAAAGCCCTTCAGACCCAATATTTAAGCAAGGAAGTAAAAGTTTTGAGAAAAAGATTGGGTGAAAAAACTGCCATTGAAGAGGTTATGGGAGAGAGTTCTCAAATAAAACAGGTCTTAAAACAGGTTGAGATTATTGCTCCAACCAATATGACAGTAATAATTCATGGTGCAAGCGGAACAGGTAAAGAAGTAATGGCCCAGCTAATTTATCAAAAGAGCCTGCGTAAAGCTCAGCCTTTTGTGGCCATAGATTGTGGGGCTATACCTGAGACATTAGTAGAGAGCGAACTCTTTGGTTATGAAAGAGGCGCCTTTACTGGAGCTGAGGATAGGAGGAAAGGTAGGTTTGAACAGGCCAATAGCGGGACTTTGCTTTTAGATGAAATTACTAATCTTTCGGATGCAGTCCAGATGAAGCTTTTAAGGGTAATTCAGGAAAGAAGACTCCAGCACCTGGGCGGCAAGAGAGATATAAGCATAGATGTTCGTATAATTGTGGCTTCAAATGTTAATCTTTCCGAGGCAGTAAGTGCTGGTAAATTTAGAGATGACCTATATCATCGGCTCAATGAGTTTCAAATTGAGCTGCCAAAATTAGCCGAAAGAAAAGAGGATATACCTATCCTGGCGAAATATTTTTTAGATGCGGCAAATAGTGAATTCAACAAAAAGGTAAACGATTTTTCTAACGAGGCAATGAAATTTTTACTTAGTTATCCTTGGCCGGGTAATGTCAGAGAGCTTAAAAATCTTATCAAAAGAGCAGTATTATTATCCGATTCCGAGCATATTAACCCTAGTCACTTATCTGTAAATACAGCAGTATCCCAGAATAAACTCACATTCCAGAATAAACCTGACTCAACCGATAGTTTAAGCTCATTTGAAGAGGCATCCAAGGCATTCCAGCGAGATTTGATTAAAAATGCCCTTGAAAAAGCAGATGGAAATAAGCTCAAAGCAGCAAAAATCATGCAAATCAACCGCAAGGCACTTTACCGGAAGATGAAGAGTTTAGGTTTCAAATCCTAATATTTTTCTTGTAACTTTTTTTTAACTTTTCTTTTCTCTTCCTACCCAAAGAAACCAGCTAACCAAATTACCATATCATCAAAATAAAAATACCCAAATTGCTTAACGCTTATGGGACAGTTTTATTACATTTTTAGTCCCATATTTGTCCCATCCTTACCTGTTTCAACAAATTTTTAAAAAGGATATTTCAATCTATCTCAAATCAACAGAATATATTAAAGATTAAATCTTATGTATTTCGGGAGGTTATAAAAATCAATTTCAGAAAGCAAAAATTCTGCCTGAATTTGAATACCTTTGGCATAGTTGTTGCCTCACTTTTACAGGTAGGAGAAAAAAGGGACGGTTCTATTTATTGAAGAAGATATTAAATCTGAAAGGGATAATGATAGATAATAGAGAAAATTGTGCCGTTTGCAACGGATTATGGCGAGTTTGTTATAAATGTGGCTGTAAGGCCGGCAGGGTAAGAAGGCAAAGGAATAGATTTTTGAGGTTAACCGCTCCTCTACCCTAAAAAAGCGGAATCTAAAAATGAAAGGGGGTGAAATCACATGGCAGTCGAAAAAGCGATTGGTTCTTCCAGCTTGGTTGAGGTTATTGACCGTATCCTGGACAAGGGCGTGGTAGTTGACGCCTGGGTAAGAGTCTCTTTAGTAGGTATAGAGATTCTCGCGATTGAAGCCAGAGTCGTAGCGGCATCAGTTGAGACTTACCTGAAGTATGCTGAGGCGATTGGTTTAACCGCAACAGCAGCCTAAGCCTGCCTAACGGCAGTCAGGGATAAGGTCACAAAAGGGATTCTTGCCGAGTTATCCCCTTGACATCAAAGATGTCAAGGGCATGGTTCGCCAAGAAATTCCTTCCAAAAAAGGAGTAATCTTAAAAATGCCAGAAGCCTTAGATTTAAAGAATGCCGCGGAAAATGCCGTTTCTTCTTATGAGATGATAATCAAAAGTGTAGGGGTCATTTTTGATACTACACATCAGATCCCTGATGACTTCCAGGAGGTCTTTCTTGATAATAAAGAAGAGGGGAGAAAAATCAATACCGAGCTGCGTGACATCCTCGCTCATAACGAACATTTAAGAAAAAAGGACTTTGATAGTATGACGCAAGGTGTCTTATCAGCCCAGGAAGAACGAGAAGCGGAAGTAGANNCAACAAAGGGAAATGGCACGCACTCTAAGAGAGAATCTGACTAAGTTTAAAGATGCCCTTGCCAAATGTGATGTCCAAAGGGTCAAAGAATTCCAGGAGATGATTAAAGAGGTTCTCGCTAATCAGGATGCCAGAAAAGAAGAGGTCTCCTCCAAGCTAAAGGAGTTTCAGAAAGAACAGCAGGAGATGGCAAAAAGACTTAAAGCACTTTTAGCCAAAGGAAGGAGCTTGAGGATAAAGGACCTTAAAGAAACGCTTCAGGAATTCAGAACTCAGCATAAAGAACGTCTGTCCCGCCAGATAGAAAGAAAAAAAGATGTAAATAAAATGCTTGGTACTTTTAAGCAAGAGAGAAAAGAATCTGGCAAGAATTTGTGGATTAGGCAAGTAGTAGAAACACTCAATAAAAAATAACAAAAAGGAGGGATAAAAAATGGGAATAGCGGATAGCATGAAAGGTATTACCGAAAACATCATCGGTTCCTATGATGTGCGAATGAAGGCGTTAAAATATCTGGTTATTGATACTCATAAAACTATTAGGGGTTTTACCGCTGACAGGAAGCAGATGGGCGCGGAGCAGGCCAAGAATTTGGCTGATTTCGTTAATGATTTGACAAAGAACGTAGGGACGATGCTCAAAGGGTTTAAGGCAAGCCACAAAGAGATGAGCGAAGAGCAAGCTAAGAACTTAGTGGCTTTTGTTAAGTCCATAGCGAACGATGTAGCTGCACAGTTAAAAGGTTTTCATGCAGATAGAGAAAAGATGTCAGAGGAGCTGAAAAAGTCTCTTGCAAAAGCAGTAAAGGAAATCGAGAGCTATACTAAAAAGAAACTAAATGAATTTGATAAGGCTCATGCTGAGATGTCCGATGCTTTAAAAAAGAGTTTAGCTAAGTATGTGGGTGACATAGTCAGTAGTGTTAAAAAGCTCTTAGGTGAGTATGGCTCAGATATGGAAAAGGCAAAGGCGGCGTGGCAGGGAATGGCTGCTTCTTTAGCTAAATCCAGAAAAGGTGGCGTAATGCCCAGGATTGAAGCCGGGGAGAAGGTCAGCACAGTTGAGGAGGCTGTCGAGAAGAAGAGCAAAAAGAAGGGCGGAAAGAAAAAAAGAAAAGAGGAAGAAGAAAAGAACAGATAACTCCCCCCTGATAACGTGAGTCGCAAAGGGTTAAGGAGGTGTGATATCGGTGGAGGGATGAGTTTATGAGTGAAATAAAATGCGCTTTTTGTAAGGGAAAAGGTAAAGACCCTTTCAACCTGCTATCTAAGCTGGCTGCCTGTCAGGTATGCGGCGGCACGGGTCATGTTAAGGTTGATGAGCCGATGATTGAATGCGCCTTTTGTAAAGGTAGTGGTATTCATCCACATAGTCGACTTAATTGTTCAGCCTGCAAGGGCAAAGGTAGTGTTACACATCGGGGAGCTAAAGAAGAATGCCCTATCTGTGAGGGTACAGGTTATAAAGTAGATGGAAACCTTCCTTGCAGCAAATGTGGAGGCAAAGGAGTTATTCACAAAGGGGGATGATTTATGGATAATATAGCGGGTGGTATGAAGTCTCTCTGTGAAGATATCGCCGCGGCCCACGGAGATAGAAAGAGAAGCATAAAAGATTTAAAGGAACAGGCAGAGACCATCAGAGACAATGCCAGGAAGTTCGTAGGGCACTGCAGAAAAGTTCATCAGGAGATGGCCGAAGGCTTAACGAAAGGGCTTAAAGAAGATAGAGAAGAATTGGTTAAGAATGTCTCTTCTCTAAGGGAAGATTTTAGAAAGAAGGAAAAAGAGATTCGCGCCGATTTGGCCGAAGCAAGCAGAATCTGGAATAAGATGAATAAAACTTTAGAATCCAAGAAAAGAGGTGATATAAAATGATTGATGAGATGACTACAGTATTAGAACCCAGTCCTTTGTCAGACTTTGTGGAGACAAAGTATATCAAGGATATCACTAAGAGGGCACTTGACTATATTAAGGCGGGATTTCCGGTGCATTTTAGAGGGATATCCGGTTCCGGCAAGACCACGCTG